>JAZQBF010000270.1:0-2887 GCA_045545615.1 Faecousia sp. | reverse complement strand
AAGGGCGACCTGCGCCGGAGCCGCGCTGGCGCTATCAACATCGTTCCCAACTCCACCGGTGCTGCCAAGGCTATCGGCCTGGTTATCCCCGCACTGAACGGCAAACTGATCGGCGCTGCACAGCGTATCCCCACTCCCACCGGCTCCACCACCATTCTGAATGCTGTTGTTGCTAAGGAAGTTACCAAGGAAGAGATCAACGCTGCTATGAAGGCTGCTACCACCGAGTCCTACGGCTACACCGAGGACGAGATCGTTTCTTCCGACATCGTCGGCATGACCTTCGGTTCTCTGTTCGACGCTACCCAGACCATGGTCAACAAGCTGCCCGGCGGCATGACTCAGGTTCAGGTCGTTTCCTGGTACGACAACGAGAACTCCTACGTTTCTCAGATGGTCCGCACCATCAAGCACTTCTCCACTCTGCTGTAATTTAGAGTAGAAAGTAAAAAATGCAGCCGCTACCCAATCCGGTAGCGGCTTTTTTGAGCGAAAAGGAAATGTTTTTGAACGATTAAGATATTGCTTTTATGGAGTCTGCTTTGCTATACTGTTTATAAGAAGCCACTACTTGTAAACAAGGGGGAATCGGTTTTGTTGACGAAAGAATATCAGTTTATCTGTGACAGCGTTTTGAATTTGGTAGAATACACCTTTGACGGCGACATTTCTGTGGAGGAATTTGACGGCGTATCCGTAAAATTCGACGGCAAAAATGCCGTCATCGGCTGCAACGCAAAAAACACCTTTGCCCGTGGTATTTTTCTTCTGGCGATGGAAAATAAAGGCGAGACATTTGAAATTAAGCAAAAACCTCACTTTGAATATCTTCTGCCTATGCTGGATGTATCCAGAAACGGCGTTTACACAGTGGCCTCTTTGAAAAAATATCTTCTTAATTTGGCGGCGTTGGGCTACTCCCACTTCTCCCTTTACATCGAAGATGTAATAGAAATGGCAGGTTATCCCCGGTTTGGCTATATGCGTGGCCGGTATACCGTAAAGGAACTGCAGGAACTGTGTGATTACGGCAAAAAACTGGGTTTGGAAATGCTCCCTTCCACCCAATCCCTGGGTCATATGGAGCAGTATTTGCAGTGGTCGGAATCTGCTCCCATCCGGGACACCTCTACTTGCCTTTTGGTAGATGAGCCGAAAACTTATGAATTTTTGGACCAGGCATACGCCCTGATGCGTTCCCTGACTGACTGCAAATACATCAATGTCTGCTTGGACGAAACTCACGATTTGGGTACCGGCGCATACGAAAAACGCCACGGCAAGCAGCCGCGGAAAGAGATCTTTATGAAACACGCCCGGAAAGTATTCCAACTTTGCGACAAGTACGGTTTCATTCCTATGATCGACTCGGATATGTTCTTCCGTATGAAGTCCAAACACGGCTGGTATCACGATCCGGATGTTGTTATCGACGAAAGTGACACCGCAGGTTTCCCGGAAAATATGGTGGTCTGCTACTGGGATTACTATCAGACCGAAAAGCGTCTTTACGATCTGTACCTGGATCAGCATAAGAATTTCAACCGGGAACTGTGTGTCATCGGCAGTATCTGGACCTGGGAGGGTTTTACCGAGGATACGGTATTCACCTGGGATACCTCCGTCCCACTGCTCCAATCCTGCCTGGAGCGGGGTATTCGCATTTTCAAGATCGGTATGTTCGGCGACAACGGCTGTGAGTGCAACGCCATGCGCACCGACGGCAGTTTGCCCATCTTCTCCGAATACTGCTACCGTGGTTTGGATTGCACCAAAGAAGACATTTTCAAAGTAAGTGAATTCCTCACCAAAATGCCCTATCAGCATAAATTCCAATTGGGCAGAGTCCACTCCCAATGGCACAGCGATTATTTCCTGGCAAAAAAATATCTTTACGGCGATATTTTCTATGACCTTGCCAATATCCCCTATGATGTGGATGTGGTCAAAAAAGACCTTGCCTACGCCCTGGAAAAGGCAGAGGAATATCGCGCCCTTGGCGGCAAGCATGCTGACTATTACGAATACTATTACTACCACAACAAGATCGTAAACGATAAGTTCCGTTTGACCAAAGATGTCCGGGCCGCCTATGAACAAGGCGACAAGGAGACTTTGCGGCATATCGCCCAGGTGCGCATCCCGGAAGTGGTGGAAGATTTAAATATTTTCCGCAAACTCTACCAAAAAGAATGGCTCCGGGACAAAAAGCCCAACGGTCTGGAAGTTATCAACATCCGCTTAGGTGGCGTTGCCGCCCAACTGGAGTGGCAGGCAGAGTACCTTATGGACTATGTGGAAGGCCGTATTCCCGAAATCACGATGCTGGAAGAGAAAATCATCCAGGACGAACATAAAGTCTGGCATATGCGGGTCTTTACTCCCAGTATGTGGAAACCGTAAATCAAACGCCGCACTCAGAAGAGTGCGGCGTTTATATTATCTCTTTTCAAAATCTTCTGCGCCGTGTTTACACCAGGGGCAGATGAAATCTGCAGGCAGTTCGTCCCCTTCGTAGACATAGTTGCAGATCTTGCAAACCCATTTTCCTTTCTCTTCAGGCTGGGGCTTGGGTTTGACATTGTCGAAATAATACTGATAAGTCATACTGGGCGCTTCAGAAAGGATCTTGGATTCGGTCACCTGGGCAATAAACAGGGTATGGGTATCGCAGTCCACGGTGGACAATACCTTGCCGGAGATCACCGCGTTGGAGCAGCCTTCCACAAACCGGATGCCGTTTTCTGTTCTTGCCTCAGGAATAGATGCGAATTTATCCACATCTTTTCCGGACTGGAAGCCGTAATGCTGGAAAATCCAAAACACCGCATCTTCGGAAAGAACAGACAAATTGAATTCCCCGGAACGGAGCACCATATCGTGGGTA
>JAZQBF010000269.1:0-2769 GCA_045545615.1 Faecousia sp. | reverse complement strand
ATAGCGCATCGAAGAACGCGTTCCCAACTCAATATGATCGTTTTTATCTGCTCAAATCCCGGTTTGTAGGGCGGTATGCACCGCCGGGCAATTCGTTATGGACGCGAATCTGCCCGTAGTTCCGCTATAATGCTCGGTAACAAACAATAGGTATATAAATTCCGGTTTGTCGGGATGCCCCGACAGGCAAATTCGCACGAACATTTGGTGGTAGTCTTTCCTTCCGTTATAGTGCCCGGTATCTTTCTTGCGTCAATCAAATTCCGGTTTGTCGAGGTGTTGGTACACCTACGCACCATACACCTCCCCTTGTCAGGGGAGGTGGCTGAAATCTTCGATTTCAGCCGGAGGGGTAGTCTCTCCCCCAGTCACCTGCGGTGACAGCCCCCTCGTCAGAGGGGGCCAAATAAGTGCGTCACAAAATTTGAAACTGCTCGATAAATTGGAATTTATCGGGCGGTATGCACCGCCGGGCAATTCGTTACCAACATAGGCAGATTTCGTACTTCCGCTATATCGCTCGGTAACGCGCAATGTAAAAAACTTGTGTCATTCTGAGCAAGGTTGCCTTTGGCAACCGCGTCGAAGAATCTTCGCAGTTGATCTTTCTTGACGGGAAAGATCCTTCGACTCCCGTTGGTCGCTCAGGATGACACCTCTATCGAATGGCGCGACAAATTGAATTTTATATATCCGTTGTTGGACAAACAAAAGGCTTTCTATTTGTCGCTTTTTATGATATATTAAAAGAGATATGTTGCTTTACAGAAAGAAGGTACGGTATGAAACGGCGGAGACATTTTGGCTTTTTGTGGATCATTTTGCTGGTGTGTATCATCGTGGCATTTTACAAATCTCCCTACGGGGAAGTGCTGGAGCCTATAAAGCAAAGGCTGGCTAATATTATATTTGCCGAGACCCAGGCTGCCACCCCCACCACAGAACCAACCACCTCCCCAACCACAGTCACTACCCAGCCGGAAACTGAGCCGGAGACCGCACCGACCTCTGCTCCCACAGAGCCTACGGAAGTTACCTACGCAGAATTTCCGCCGGAAGAACTTACCGCCAGATCCGCCTTTGTTTACGACACCGCCACCGGGGAATACCGATACACCCTGGGCAACCAGCGGCAGCGGCTGAAAATCGCCAGCATTACCAAAGTTTTTTCCGCCTGGGTAGCGCTGCAGATCATGTCCCCGGACACAGTGATCACCGCCGGCAAGGAACTGACCTGGATCGACGAAGACTCTTCCCGTGCCTGGATCTATGATGGGCAGCAGGTAACGGTTACCACCTGCGTGCAGGGAATGATGATCCCCAGCGGCAACGACGCGGCATACATATTGGCTGTCGCCGCCGGTCGGACGATTTTGGATGACCCATACGCAGACGCCCGGAAGGCATTTGACGCTTTTGTAGCGGAGATGAACGCCTATGCCCAAAAGCAGGGACTTACCGGCACCCACTTTACAAACCCCGACGGCATCGACCAGGAAGGTCACTATTCCACAGCACGGGATGTGCTGAAAATGGCGCAGTTGGCAATGGATGACCCCATTATCCGCGACGCCGCCGCCACAACTTCTATGACCGCCTACTATGCCAGCGGTGAAACTGCCAACTGGAAGAACAGCAACCATCTGCTCCACAAAGACAGCGAGTATTACTGCGCCAACACCATCGGTCTCAAAACCGGGCACACTGAAGGCGCAGGCTGGTGTCAGATTTCTGCCTTTGCGGAAGAGGACACTACCTTGATCATCGGCGTATTCGGCAGTGAAACCATCGAAGACCGAAACACCGACACCATAAAACTCTACGAAGCATTCCAGTAAACAAATCCTCACAATGATAAATCCCCAAACCGCTTTTGCGGTTTGGGGAGTTTAAATTTATATTTTGACGATCGTCCGTTCTCGTGCACGCGAAAGCGGGCAGGAGGGCTGGCGAGACAAGCAACTCGCACCTGTAGGCGTACTTTGGTACGGTAAGGTGCGAGTTGTGCAGTAAGTCAAAATGCCTTGCGTAAGCAAGCCTTTGTGTATATCTTCGTTCATTGCGCTACTGGTCAAACATTGCCTATACAAAAACACCACAAGCAGAAAAACTGCTTGTGGTGTTAGTTAAATTTGCATTTTGACGATCGTCAGTTCTCGTGCACGCTTTTTAGTTTTCGCCCATTTCCTTCAGTGCGTCCTTGCGGCTGAAGTTGGCGCGGCCCTTCTCGTCGAAGCCCATGAACTTGACCCAGGTCATATCGCCCAGATTCAGAACGTCCTCGACCTTTTCCACTCTGTGGTTCTCCAGTTTGGAGATGTGGACCATACCGTCGTGACCGGGCGCGATCTCAACGAATGCGCCGATAGGCAGGATGCGGACGACCTTGCCGAAGTACAGTTTGCCTTCCTCGGGAACGAAGCAGATGTCGTCCACCATCTTCTTGGCAGCGTAAGCGGCGTTGGCGTCAACAGCGGAGATGAACACGCTGCCATCGTCGTCGATGTCTACCTTAGCGCCGGTGTCCGCGCAGATCTTCTGAATGGTCTTGCCACCGGAGCCGATAACCTCACGGATCTTGTCCACGGGGATCTTCAGGCTAAGCATCTTGGGCGCATACTCGCTAACTTCTGCACGGGGCTCAGCGATGCAGGGCAGCATAACCTGCTCCAGGATCTCCAGGCGCGCCTTGCGGCAGCGCTCCAGTGCGTCGGCGATGATCTCCATAGTCAGACCCTTGTTCTTCAGGTCCATCTGGATGGCGGTGAT
>JAZQBF010000268.1:0-5906 GCA_045545615.1 Faecousia sp. | reverse complement strand
AGGCTTTCTTCACGCCCTCAGCCTTTGCCTGCTTTAAAAGAGCGATCAGGTGGGCGATGTTAGAGTGGACATTGCCATCGGACAGCAGACCGATGAAGTGCATCGCCTTGCCGTCTTTTGCATTGTTCACCAGATCGATCCAGGTAGCGGAGGCAAACAGAGAGCCGTTTTCGATGGACTCGCCGACCAACTTTGCGCCTTGGGAGTAGACCTGACCGCAGCCAAGGGCATTGTGACCCACTTCGGAGTTGCCCATATCTTCATCGGAGGGCAGACCGACGGCAGTGCCGTGGGCTTTCAGGTAAGTGTGGGGGCATGTGGCAAGCAGATTGTCAAGGGTGGGGGTCTTCGCAACCACAACAGCGTCGCCGCTGCCGCCGTCGCCTTTACCAACGCCATCCATAATCACAAGTACAATGGGTTTTTCCATAAAAAATCTTTCTCCTAAGAATGTAGTATATGTAAAGAATGCATCTTTATAGCCATATCATTTTACACTATTTTCAGTAAAGATACAACCATTTTTTCAAAAATTTCACATTTGACGGAAAAAGACCCGGAGAAAATCCGAATTTTGGGATTTTCTCCGGGAGATGTTAAGAATTTTTGAAAAGTTATCAATTAATTGTGCCTTCGGCGCGGGCAAAAAGCCCAGCGATACGACTACGCAAGTTTTTGCCCTCTGGGGTGTTGGCGGTGCCTTCCCGGTCGATCCATTGAGCGGATGCCTGCTGCGCCTGCTTCAAAGTGTGCAGGTCGCAACTTAAGGAAGCCACCCGGAATACCGGCAGGCCGGATTGGCGACTGCCGAAGAAATCGCCGGGACCCCGCAAACGCAGGTCTTCCTCTGCGATTTTAAAGCCGTCGGTGGTTTTGCAAAGGGCTTTCAGCCGCTGCAAGGTGTCGGGATTTTTGTTGTGGGAAGTAAGGATGCAGAAACTTTTTGCGCTGCCTCTGCCTACGCGACCGCGTAACTGATGGAGTTGGGAAAGACCGAACCGGTCCGCATCCTCAATGACCATCAGCGTGGCGTTGGGCACATCCACACCAACCTCAATGACGGTAGTGGCAACCAGCACATCCGCTTCGCCGGCGGCAAAAGCGGTCATCACCCCTTCTTTTTCGCTGCCTTTCATCTGCCCGTGGATCAGGGCGATCCGCAGGTCGGGGAAGACGGTCTTTTGCAGGGATTCTGCCCAAACCGTGGCGGCCTTTAGACCCAGTTCTTCGTTTTCTTCCACAGCGGGACAGACCACGAAACACTGATGTCCTTCGGAAACCTGTTTGCGGATAAAGGCGTTGATCCGCGCCCGATAACTTTCGTCCACCAGGAAACTGTCCACCGTCTGTCTGCCGGGAGGCAGTTCGTCCAGAATGGACACTTCCAGATCGCCATACATCAAAGGCGCCAGCGTCCGGGGAATGGGCGTTGCGGACATAACCAGAAGATGGGGGTCTGTTCCTTTGCCGGAAAGAGCAGAGCGCTGTCCCACGCCGAACCGGTGCTGCTCGTCGGTGATCACAAGGCCCAAGTCGTGGAAAACGGTGCTTTCCGAAACCAATGCGTGGGTGCCGATGATCAGTTGGGCATCGCCGTTTTCGATGGACTCCCGGGCGATCTTTTTCTGCTTGGGGGTCATAGAACCGGTGAGGAGAATGGTGTTGACACCCAAGGGCGTCAACAGTTTGGAAAGAGAGGCAAAGTGCTGCTCTGCCAGAATTTCCGTAGGCGCCATCAGCGCTGCCTGGTGACCGTTCTTTATGGCAAGGTAAGCGGCGGCGGCAGCCACCATGGTTTTGCCGCTGCCCACATCGCCCTGCACCAGCCGGTTCATAGGCGCGCCGCGACTGAAATCTGCGGCGATCTCACCAATGGCGCGCTGTTGGGCGCCGGTAAGGGAGAACGGCAAGGCATTATAAAAGGGGGATAGATCCAAACGGTTATAAGCAGGTACTTTTTTGCCTGCCCGGGATGCCCGGAGCAGGGAAAGACCGGCGGAGAACACGAAGAATTCTTCAAAAATCAGCCGCCGCTTTGCCAAGGCGGTCTCCTCCATTGTGGCGGGCTCGTGAATGGCATAGTAGGCGCGCTCTGCAGGCAGAATATCATATTGCCGCCGTATGGATTCCGGCAGGATCTCTGCCGGCGGATCGCAGATAGCCAGGGCTTGCTTAACAGCCTTCAGCATAGCGGCGTTGGAAAGTCCGGCGGTAAGGGGGTAAAGGGGCAGCACCCGGCGGGTGATCACCGGATCGGAATCCAAAGATTCAAAACTGGGATTGGTCATGGAGTAGCCGATAAAATCACCGGAAACTGCACCATAAAAAATATACTCTTTTCCATATTGCAACTGACCGGTGGAATACTTCTGATTAAAAAAGGTAAGATTCAACCGGGCGGTATAGTCAGCCACCTGCACTTTGGTCACATCCAGACCTTTTCGGATATGGGCAGTGCGGGGTGTGCTCATCACCATTGCTTTAAAGCAGGCAGGTTTGTCCACTTCCAGTTTGTCGATGGTCACCAACCGGGTGCGGTCTTCGTAACCTCTGGGGAAATGGCAAATAAGGTCTTCCAATGTAAAGATGTTCAAATTGGCAAACTGCTTGGCCTTGGTAGGGCCTACGCCTTTTAATATGGTAACAGGATCGGATAATTTCGCCACGGTCTCACCTCCTTTTTCATAGTATAACATATAAAAACCGAAAATGGTAGAAATTTCAAAAAACGGGCAGCAAGAGATTTTTTTGCAAGGGAAGCGGCGGCACCGAAGACATACTTTGTGTATTTCGAGGTAGCCGCCACGCACCATTGCGGAAAAAGATCCGCTGCCAATAAAATGAAAAAACTCCTTCCGACCCCAGTCAGAAGGAGATATTTTCAGAGAAATCAATTAGGCCAGTTTGTTCAGCCGCAGGGTCATGCTGCTCTTCTTCCGGGCAGCAGTATTCTTGTGCAGAATACCCTTGTTGACAGCCTTGTCCACGATCACGACAGCGTCCTTGTAAGCAACTTCGGCAGCAGCGCGCTCGCCGCTATCCAGAGCAGCCTCAAACTTCTTGATGACGGTCTTCATCTCGGACTTGTCAGCCTTGTTCTTCTCGTAAGCAACTTTGGAACGGATGACATCCTTTTTAGAGGACTTAATGTTGGGCATGTTGACACCTCCTGTTCTGCAATTCTAATTTACGCAGTTACACATTATAACGCCAAATTTCCATAAAATCAATACCTTTTTTAATTTTTTTGCTTTTTTAAGAAAACACAGAGGAAAATTAACCCCTGCGATCAAAGGAAACCCACCGCTCCGACGAAGGGGAAAAATGGATGTCAAGCCCTTTTTTTCAGACCGTAAAAATTGGTCTTGTGAAAGTTTTGCACAGCGAAAAAATATCGGGTTTGTCGCAAATCGTCGAAAAGGGTTATGTAAACTTGACAGGGTAAAAAAATCGATGTTTTTACGGAAAACACCCCTGTGGAAAAACCTGTGGAAAGTGTGGAAAACTTTGATTTATCAACAAGAATTTGATAGATTTAAACATTGCCTAAAGACCGATTTTTGGGAGATAAAAAGTGAAAATAATTGGAAAAAATACCGTTATGAGATGCGTTATGTCGCTTTTGGTTTCCACTTTTTATTTCCGTAAAATACCCCAAAAAGTTGGCAAAATGTATAATCGACCCCGTTTTTGCGACAGCAAGACGCCTATTTCACCAAAAATTTTGTCGAAATTGCACAAAAACCAATTCTGTATGAATTTCCCTCCCGGTGGGATACTGTTTTTATCATTTCATATAAGCAGGAGGGACCCTATGCAGGGAAAAGTAGAGATCTGCGGTGTGAACACTGCGCGGCTGCAAGTTTTGTCCCAGGCGGAGATGACTGCGCTGCTACGCAGAGCAAAGGAGGGGGATGAGCGGGCAAGAGAAAAACTGATCGAAGGGAATTTGCGGCTGGTGCTTTCAGTGATCCAGCGGTTTGAAAAACGGGGGGAGAGTCCCGACGATCTGTTTCAGGTGGGGTGTATCGGTTTGATGAAAGCCATCGCCAATTTCGACCCTACAAAAAATGTGCGGTTTTCCACTTACGGTGTGCCGATGATCGCCGGGGAGGTGCGGCGGTATTTGCGGGACAATTCGGCGATCCGCGTCTCCCGGTCTATCCGGGATGTGGCATACCGGGTGCTCCAGTGTAAAGAGGCAATGCTGAACCAGTTGGAAAGAGAGCCCACTATCGATGAGATCGCAAAGCAGTTGGAGTTGCCCAGGGAGGATGTGGCAGAGGCGCTGGATGCGGTATGCGCGCCCATTAGTTTGTATGACCCGGTGTATGCCGAGGGCGGTGATCCGCTGACGGTGATGGACCAGGTGCGGGATATTAAGAATGTGGAGCACAACTGGATGGAGCGGATCGCCCTGCGGGATGCATTCCGGCGGCTGGGAGACAGAGAAAGGCAGATCCTTTCTTTGCGGTTTTATGACGGAAAGACCCAAATGGAAGTTGCCTCTATGGTGGGCATCTCCCAGGCGCAGGTATCCCGGCTGGAAAAAAGCGCGATCAACACCATGCGAAAGTGCATTAGTTAGAAGGCATATATCCTTATTCGGCGGCATAGGCTTTACCAAAAGGCTTTTTGGGAGGGCTGGGTATGGCTTGTAAATTCACAGATCTGCACTGCAAAGAGGTCATCTGCGTCAGCGACGGACGGCGGCTGGGATTTGTGCAGGACGCCCGGGTGGAACTGCCGGAGGGCAGACTTGTGGCGATCATCGTGCCCGGTCCTTGCCGCTTTTTCGGTCTTTGGGGCAGGCGGGATGATTATGTGATCCCTTGGTGCGATATTTGCCGAATTGGGCCGGATATTATCCTGGTGGACATCAAGCCGGATGCCTGCCGGGTGCCAAGACCACGGCAAGGTCTGTTTTTTTAACAAAAAGTAGGAAATTTTTGAAAAAAAGTGTAAAAAAGTACTTGCAAAATGCGCTTTGTTCCTATATAATGATTCGGCACGGGATTTTTCCCGTAGTAATTTACACCACACACCCGGGGACCGGTTGCCCCAGTGCCTTTCAAAAGGCGGGCTGTCGGGATGATCGGGGTGGAGGAAAAAACAAAAGGAGAAAATAAAAATGTCTGTTATCTCTATGAAGCAACTTCTGGAGGCCGGTGTACACTTCGGTCACCAGACCCGCCGCTGGAACCCCAAAATGGCTACCTACATCTACACGGAGCGCAACGGTATCTACATTATCGACCTGCAGAAGACCGTGAAGAAGTTGGAAGAGGCCTACAACTTCGTTCGTGAGATTTCCGCTAACGGCGGCAACGTTCTGTTTGTCGGCACCAAGAAGCAGGCGCAGGACGCTATCAAGGAAGAGGCTGCCCGTTGCGGCGGTTACTACGTCAACGCCCGTTGGCTGGGCGGTATGATGACCAACTTCCGCACCATGCGTACCCGTATCGACCGTCTGGCTCAGTTGAGAAAGATGGAAGAGGACGGCACTTTCGCAATGCTGCCCAAGAAGGAAGTCATCCAACTCCAGGGCGAGATCGCTAAACTGGAAAAATACTTGGGCGGCGTGAAGGAAATGAAGAAACTGCCCGCTGCTCTGTTCATCGTTGACCCCCGCAAGGAGCGTAACGCTATTGCTGAGGCTCACAAGTTGGGCATTCCGATCGTTGCGATCGTTGATACCAACTGCGATCCCGACGAGATCGATTACGTGATCCCCGGCAACGACGACGCTATCCGCGCTATCCGCCTGATCGCTGCCTGCATGGCTAATGCTGCCATCGAAGGCCGCCAGGGTGAGGACGCTGTGGCTGAAGAAGCACCCGCTGCTGAGGCTGAGGCTGTCGAGGCTGAGTAATACAATATAAATTATATGGCACCCGGCGACGGGT
>JAZQBF010000267.1:0-1936 GCA_045545615.1 Faecousia sp. | reverse complement strand
GTTGACTCCGTGGCGCATTGATCTACCGTTGCAGTAACAGTCTCGGAGGGGTCTGAAGGATCTCTATCTGCTTTTCCTGCAACAAGAATAATGATGCCAATAAGCAGAAAAAGAAGCGTTACGCCATAGAGGATCCAAGTGATCATATCCAAAGAAAACCGCATTTGACGGCCACGGCTGATACGTTTGCGGTAGTATTTTACATAACTGACTGTCTGCATAACAGCCAAAACACCAACCAGCACACCAAGGATGATGAGTATAACACCCCATGCGCTGCCCTGTTTGGCTTGTCCGTTTCCGGCGCATCCGCACAAGAGAGACAGCGCAGAAATCATCGCGATCACACCAATTTTTCTCATAAAAAACCTCGATTCCAATATAAATAGACGAAAAGGTACATAATCACTCTTTTTATTCAGTATACCATTTTTCATACCTGCAAGCAAGTTGTTTCTGCCACAGCGTCAAAAAAAGACTGTTGCAAAACTATGTTTCACAACAGTCCAGTAGTCATCTTGCCAGGAAACCGATTTTCTTGTAGACCTTACGCAGAGTCTTCTCTGCTTCGTAACTTGCTCTTTGCGCGCCGTCGCGGTATACCCCTTCCAGATATGCCTTATCTTTCAGCAGTCGGGCAGCCTCTTCCCGGATAGGACGCAATGTTTCAATGACTGCCTCACCAACCACCGGCTTAAACTTGCCGTAACCCTGACCTGCAAATTCCGCCTCAATTTCTTCAAAGGTTTTACCGGTAACGGCAGAATAGATGGACATCAAATTGGCAACGCCGGGTTTATTTTCCGGGTCAAAACGGACACAGTTTTCGGTATCGCTATCGGTGATCGCCCGTTTAAATTTCCGCTGAATGTCCTCGGGGCGCTCCATCAGGAACACGCAGCCTTCCGGCATAGACTTACTCATTTTGCTCTCAGGCGCATTGAGACTCATAACCCGTGCGCCGGTCTCCGGAATATAGGGCTCGGGAATCTTAAACACATCGCCGTAAATGCTGTTAAAGCGTTGGGCAACATCCCGGGTCAACTCGCAATGCTGTTTCTGATCGTGTCCCACAGGAACAAGATCCGGCTGATAGAGCAGAATATCCGCCGCCATCAGCGCAGGATAGGTAAACAATCCGCCATTGATATTCTCTGCATTTTTGGCGGATTTATCCTTAAACTGGGTCATACGGCTCAGTTCGCCAAACATGGTGTAGCAGTTCAGCACCCAACCCAGTTCCGCATGCTGATGCACATGGCTCTGCACAAACAGGGTATTCTTCTCCGGATCCAAGCCGCAGGCAATATACTGCGCCAGTTGTTCCAGAGTTCTGCGCCGCAGGTCAGCAGGTGTCTGCCGGACTGTGATAGTGTGCATATCCGCCATAAAATAGAAACATTCATAGGTTTCCGCGCGGGAACTCCAGTTCTTGATCGCGCCTAAGTAGTTGCCCAAGTGCAGATCGCCGCTGGGCTGGATTCCCGATAACATTCTCTTTTTTACAACTGTTTCTTCCATTACATTTCCCTCATTTTTTCAATTTTCCTGTATTTTAACACATTGGCAAGAAAAACGCAACGAGAAATTGACTTTATGCCGGGCGATATGGTATACTAACCTCAGATTTTTATAGAGAGGTACAACTATGGACACTATACTTCTTGCTAATTTATTGTTTCCCGATGTAAAAGACACACCGGAGACTTTGGAAGAAAAATATCCCCTGCGCCAGTTGCCGGAAGGCGCTGTCGTTACCCGTATGGCGCCCTCCCCCACCGGTTTTGTCCATTTGGGCAATCTGGTTATGGGTCTGACCGCCGAGAGAATGGCGCACCAAAGCGGCGGCGTTCTGTTCCTTCGTGTGGAAGATACCGATGCCAAGCGGGAAGTTCCCGGCGCTGTGGAAATTCTGATCAACACATTAAAGCACTAT
>JAZQBF010000266.1:0-3837 GCA_045545615.1 Faecousia sp. | reverse complement strand
GGAAGTCATTGTGGGTGTGGTTGGTGTTCTGCAGTTGGAAGTGTTCCAGTATCGTATGAAGAACGAATATGGTGTGGATCTGCGAATGGAGCAACTGCCTTATGAAGAAATCCGTCTGATTGACAGTTATCCCGGTGATCTGAGCGATCTGAATCTGGGTTCCGATGCAGAGCTTTTGGAAGACTATCGCGGACGCAGTTTGCTGGTATTCAGCAGTTTTTGGGCAATCGATTTTACCTGTAAAAAGAACCCCGGTCTTGTTTTGAAAGAGATCGTTGTGGAAGAAGGATAAAAATAAAGACCCGAGGTTTTCCTCGGGTCTTTACTTATTGCAAAAGCAAGGTTGCGATAAATGCCAGGAAACAGCCGATGATACACCGGAGATTGGCTTTCTCCCGGAACAAAAAGTGGGACATCAACACGCCCAGCAACATATTCAGGCCCTCCCGCGCCGGATACAGTTGCACCGCAGAAAGCCGTCCGGGCGCCGCCGCTTCCACAGCAAAATAGTTGCAAAGGAACAGGGCAATGGCCATCATCAGCACCGGGAAGAAAATTCCCTTGATCAGTTGCGCAGGTTTTTGCTTTTCACTGCGTACAGAAGGGAGCAGCAAGAGGCAAAGGAGCGCCGCCAAAGTAACCACATAGCCAATGAGTGTAAAAGTTCCGGTATCGCCGGTAGAATAAACCTGAAACACTTTTTGTGCGAAGGAACTCAAGCCGTGGGAAAGACCGCAGATGACCAAAGCGATTTTTGTGCCAAGAGAGAGTTTTCCCTGCATACCGGTGTTATAGGAGTACATCACAAAAACTGCCACGAGAAGCAGCGCCACAGCGCCCCATTGGGTCAAAGTGATGGTCTCGCCGGGCAGAAACAGCGTACTGAGGATCAGTGTTACAACGATTCCCAGCATGGTAAAAACCGTAACCAGCATATACCCGCCGCCCCGGACGCAGTACAGCCAACTGATGAGAAATACCGCCTGGGTCACACCGGAGAATATGCCGGTAACAATCAGTGCGTTATCAATTTTGCCACCGTTTTGCAAAAGACTTGCGCCGCTGACCAAAATGCTGATGAGAATGCAAAAGACCATCCGCAGGATATTGACCCACACAGAGGCTGCCATACCCTCGGTTTTGCCGCTGATCCGCTTGCCAAAATAGCCTTTTGTAGAGCCGGCAAGCACGGAGATCAGTAAAAATAAGTATCCAAGTGCCATTCTTTTTTTACCTCATACAAACCGACCTGCCGTGCAGGTCGGTTGTTTATTTGTCAGATCACACCCTGGCAGAGCATTGCCTCGGCGACTTTCTTGAAGCCGGCGATATTAGCGCCTGCCACATAGTTGCCTTCCAAACCGCATTCTTTTGCGGCGGCATCCAGGTTCTTGAAGATGTTGACCATAATGCCCTGGAGAGTATTGTCAACTTCTTCGAAACTCCAACTTCTGCGCTCGGAGTTCTGACACATCTCCAAACCGGAGGTGGCAACGCCGCCTGCGTTGGCAGCCTTGCCGGGGCAGAAGAGAACGCCGTTTTCCTGGAAGTACTTGGTAGCCTCCAGGGAGGTGGGCATGTTGGCACCCTCTGCAACAGCGGTGACACCGTTAGCAACCAGTGCCTTGGCATCGTCGATGAGCAGTTCGTTTTGGGTAGCACAGGGCAGCGCAATGTCGCACTTAACGGTCCATACACCCTTGCCCTCGTGATACTGGGCATTGGGACGGGCCTTGGCGTACTCGGTCAGTCTTGCCCGCTTGACTTCCTTGACTTCTTTCAGGGTAGCCACATCAATGCCGTCAGGATCGTAGATCCAGCCGGTGGAATCGGAGCAGGTGACAGGCTTTGCACCCAACTGCCAAGCCTTTTCGATGGCGTAGGTGGCAACATTGCCAGCGCCGGAAACGACTACGGTCTTGCCGGCAATGTCGATGTTGTTAGCCTTCAGCATTTCTCTTGTCAGATACAGAAGACCGTAACCGGTAGCCTGGGTACGGGCCAAAGAGCCGCCGTAACTAAGACCCTTGCCGGTAAGGACGCCGCCCTCGTAAGCGCCGCGGATACGGCGGTACATACCGTACATATAGCCGATCTCGCGACCGCCGACGCCGATGTCACCGGCGGGAACGTCGGTGTCCGGTCCGATGTATTTGTAAAGTTCGGTCATAAAACTCTGGCAGAAACGCATAATTTCACGGTCGGACTTGCCCTTGGGGTCAAAGTCACAGCCGCCCTTGGCGCCGCCCATAGGCAGGCCGGTGAGGGCGTTTTTGAAGATCTGCTCAAAGCCCAGGAACTTCATAATGCTAAGGTTTACAGAGGGGTGGAAACGGATGCCGCCCTTGTAAGGGCCGATAGAGCCGTTGTACTGAACGCGGTAGCCGGTGTTCACATGGGCCTGACCGGCATCGTCCACCCAGGGGACACGGAACATCACAACGCGCTCCGGCACCAAAAGACGCTCCAGCAGCGCCTCCCGGCGGTAAACTTCTTCGTTCTTATCAATGATGGGGCGCAGGGAATTCAGAACCTCTTCCACAGCCTGGTGGAACTCCGGCTGACCGGGGTTGGTGGCAACGACCCAACTTTTGACGTCATCAATATAGGACATAAAAATGCCTCCTTTAAGAAAGATGGTTTCATTTTAGCAGATTCTTTTAGGGAATACAACACTCTTTTGCGTAAAAACACCTACAAAATGAAATTTTTATGCCGGTGTCTTTCATAGCATATTGCACAGAAAGTCATTTTGCGGCGTTATTCTGTGGAGATTGCAGGAATTTGAGAAACAAACTGCAATCGCTTTACTTTTTTGGGAAAGTAGGCTATAGTAAAATAAAAGGATGTGAAAATTATGAAAGGCATAAGAAAGAAAAAGGGCGTATATACGCTGCTGCTTGTGCTGTTTTCTCTGGTGTTTGCGGTTAGCGCGTTCTCGATCGTTTCGTATTATACAGAGTCCAAGAACAGCGCAAAGGACTATGAAGATCTGGCAAATCTGTTGGTAACAGCCCCCGCCTATACCCATACGGAGGAGACACAGCCGGACGGGCAGCCGGTGGAGGCAACAGCGCCGCCGGAAGAAGACCCCTATGCATTGGTGTCGGTTGCCTTGCCCGACGGCACAACAGACAGTGTTTTGCGGAAGTATTCCAACATTTATCCCCAGAATACCGAGATGGTGGGCTGGCTGACGATCCCCGGCACGAAAATCAATTATCCCGTTATGCACACCCCAAATGATCCGGAGTATTATCTCCACAGAAATTTCAAAAAAGAAGAAACAAAGGCAGGCTGCCTGTTTATTCAATCCACCTGCGATGCCTTTACCCCTTCCGACAACATCACCATTTACGGACATAATATGAAGGATGGGTCTATGTTCCGGGCGCTGGAGCAATACCAGAAAAAGGAATTTTGGGAAACCCATAAGACCATCACCTTTGACACCATTTATGAACACCACACCTACGAAATTATGGCAGTATTCCGCACTGCGGCAACGGTGGGCAAAGGCTTTGCCTACTACGCCTTTGACTTTGCAGCGGACCAGCAGGCGTATAACGAGTTTGTGCAAAACTGCCACCACCTGGAACTGTATGATACCGGCGTTACGGCAGAATACGGGGACAAACTGATCACCCTTTCCACCTGCGAGTATTCCCAGACCAATGGGCGGCTGGTGGTCGTTGCCAAACGGATTTCTTAACCGGATAAAAACAGCCGCAAAGGGCAACGCTCCGTAAGGAAGTATTGGTTTTGAACGGACCCTTTTCCGCTAAACTTCATAAAAAATCACCGAAATACGCCAGTATTCCGGTGATTTTCTTATTT
>JAZQBF010000265.1:0-23401 GCA_045545615.1 Faecousia sp. | reverse complement strand
CCCCACCAAGTACGGCGAAGAACTGGTCAAGAAAATGGAGAAGTCCGGCGCAAAGGCTTACCTGGTCAACACCGGCTGGAACGGCACCGGCAAGCGTATCTCCATTAAGGATACCCGCGGCATCATCGACGCGATCCTCAGTGGCGATATTCTGAAGGCAGAGACCAAGACCATTCCTTACTTCGGCTTCGAAGTTCCCACCGCCCTGCCCGGCGTTGACAGCGGCATCCTGGATCCCAGAGATACTTATGCTGACGCTGCGCAGTGGGAAGAGAAGGCAAAGGATCTGGCAGCCCGCTTCCAGAAGAACTTTGTCAAGTACACCGGCAATGACGAGGGCAAGGCTCTGGTCGCCGCTGGCCCTCAGTTGTAATTTCAACGGATCTTTCACCGCATAGGTGCGTTTTGAAAGCCTCGCAGTATCTGGATACAGCGTCGGCTTCCAACCTTCCTCTGCGCTGAAATCTCTCGCTGAAAAATGCGAACAATAAAAATAAGGGTCGCTTCCTTTGGGAGCGGCCCTTTTGCTTCGCCTGCGACAAAATCTCTCGCCGAGAGAGATAGTTAACAAGAATAGAAGAGCCGCCCGTTTGGGCGGCTCCTTTTTGCGGGTAAGTGGGAAATAGCAGGCGGGCGTTTTGCATATTTCGACGAAATATGTGCACGGAATTACAGTTTACATAAAATTATAAATTTTGGTATTTTCTGGTGGCTTTCGTCAGAAAGTTATCAACACTTTCCACAGAGTTTTCCACAGAAAAAACGTTTCGCCCCCTGCAAATCAAGGATAAGCAGGGGGCGATGCCCTTTTTCGGGGATTCTCGACCAAATGTTACAAAAGCCGATTTGGTTTACAGAACACTGTTAAAATTTGACTTCTGCGGAGAAGATGCGCGCTTGCTTTTTGCAAAGATCGCCGTTGGCGCGAAGGACGTCTGCGTGGAGGATATTCTCGTCGTCCAGCGTCCAGCAGATATCGGTTTCCTCCCCTTCCAACGCCTCAGAAAGGTAGCAGAGGGTCAACTCCTTTACAGGGTTAGCGGCGTGGAATTGGGCAGGGAGCAGGTCGTCGAGCCAGTCCATATACCGGGTGTTGTTCATATGTCCGTTTCGATCCAGGTCTGTGTAGCAGACCTTCCGGTGACGGCTATGCGTTGCTGTTACCGGGTGCAAACTGCCCGGGGCAGCCAGTTCTGTGCCGCGAAGCGTACCGTTGAGGGCGATGCCGCTTTTTCCCGGCAGGAGCATTGCCCGCTTTTCTGTGTCCATCAGCACCCAAAGGCTGATTGCGCGAAACACTTCGTTGCCTTTTTCGTCATAACCCACGGTGGACCGGGGAAAGGCGGAGCGGGTGGTAGGCATAGGCCAGGTTTCCACGGTGATCTTTTCGCCAACCGTTGGTTGCCGCACAATTTGCATCTTGGTGCGGATCACCGCCCAGAAAAGATGTTGTTTGGAGAGGGTGTCCCAATCCACGGACAACTGATAACAATGTTCCCCGGCGGCCTCCTGGGCAAAGTGCAGCAGTGTGGATGTTTTGGTTCTGCCGAAACAGTCGGCGTGAATGGGGGCGATCTCATATTTTTGCTGGAAAATCGGATTCATTGGTCTTCTTCCTCGCTTAAGATCAGTTCAAGAGATTGTTTGCTGCCGTCCCGCAAAAAGGTGATACGCACCGTCTCTCCGCCGGGTCGGTTGCAAAGGGCGGTATTTACAGAAGATTGGTCGGTGATCTGAATGTCATCCAACTGCAGGAGAATATCTCCCGGTCGGATGCCCTTTTTTTCTGCGTCAGAGCCGGCGTCTACCTGGGTGACATACAGCCCCCCGGGCAAATGCCCCAGGGTCTGATCCAAGGCAGAGAGGAATTCTCCGGACAAGCCTACGGCGTTGCAGGAAAAGGGGGCTTGTTCTTCTGCTTCATTTAAGGCAAATTCTTCGTTTTTTGGTTGGGAAAAATTGAGACAGTTTTCTCCCTCCCGGTTTTCAGAAGGAGGAGAGAGATTCAGAGACATCATGGCGCTGTAAATTCCCCCTACAAAGATCAGGGCGATGAGCACCAGGGCGATAAGACCGCCGCGGCTTTTGGGCGGGCGGGTCCTGCCGGTCTCATAAATATTCTGTTCCCGGTCGTTATCATAAAAAGACATAAAAAACCTCGAATCGGGTTAGTTTACCAGAGGCAAGGTGAAGGTAAATTCCGTGCGCCCATTGAGGCTGGAAACGGAAATATCCTCCCCGTGGTTGCAAATAATGGTTTTTACAATGTAAAGACCCAGACCCCAGCCGTCCCGGTTTTCCGAGCGGCTCTTATCCAGTTTGTGGAAGCGGTCGAAAAGCAAAGACAGTTCTTCCGGGGGAATGGTCTCACCGTCGTTGAACACGGACACATAGATCTTGTTGTCACTCATACCCAGCCGGATGCCCAACTGGCCGCCGGTGGGGCAGAATTTTACGGCGTTGTCCAAAAGATTGTAGAGCACCTGCAAAATATAGTCCCGGTTTGCAAGGGTGAACACCGGATGATCCGGCAGCAGGACTTCCACTTCCACGCCCTTTTGGGTGATGGGGCGCTCAAAGGAGATCAGCGCCTGACCGATGCATTCCACCATATCAAAGGGGGCTTTGTGATCCTCGGAAATGCCCTTGTCCTGCAGGCGGGAAATTTCCAGCATACTGCGAACCAATCGGCTCAGCCGCTTGGTCTCGCTGGCGACGATGCCCATATAATAGGGGTGCTTTTCCGCCGGGATCGTGCCGTCCAGCATACCGTCTAAGTAGCCGCCGATGGTGGTCATGGGCGTGTTCAGTTCGTGAGAGACATTGGCGATGAACTCTTTGCGCTGGTATTCGCTTTTTTCCAGGGAGTCTGCCATATTATTAAATGCCCGCGCCAATTCCTGCAGTTCTTCCGGAGAACCTTCGGTCACATCTGCCCGGGCTTTCAGGTCGCCGTGACCGAAAGCGATGGCGGTTTTTGCCATAGAGCGGATGGGTTTGGCGCTTTTTTTGGAATAGAAAGTCAGCAGCACCACTGCCGCCACCACCGACAGCAAAGAGATGACCAGGTAGATCCGGGACATTCGCTGGAAAATCGTATTGGTCGCCACAACCGGCTGAGAGAGCATAACGATGCCGTAAAACCGGTCGTTTTCTCCGGTGATAGGGGCGGAGACCACATAGCGGACATCGTCATATAACCCCTCCAGCATACCGGAGGTTACCACAAAATCCTGCCGCCGTACCCGCTGTATATAGTCTTCGTCGGTCAGTTGGAGGCCCTGGTGTTTGCAACCAAAGGGGGCATCGGAGCAGACCAGGATCCTGCCGGCGCTGTTGCACACCACAACATCCGCGTCGGATATTTGCGCGGCAACGGCAAGGTTGATGCGAAAATCCTTATCCTGCAGGCTGTCGATGTCGGCGTATGCCTGGGCAACCTGGCATACGGTAGCGCAGTCTTTTTTCAGATTTTCCACGACTTTTTCTTCCAGATACATTTTGGTAAAGATCTGAAAAGCGAAGCCCACGATCACCAGCGTAGAGAGCAAGATCACCGCATAAGTGACGAAATTCCGGACAAAAGTGGTTTTCATTGGTTGATGACCTCAAATTTATAACGCAAACTGCGAACATTAACATACATCATTAGCATAATTTAACCTCATTTGACTTTGTTTTCTTTACTATGCTACCGTATTTAACCGCAACTACCACCACAAAAAATTTTTAATGTCAGTAGTGTGGTAGTTTATATGAGGATGTCAGGGGAAGGATCAGCGAAATTATGAAGCAGTTGCTTCATAGCTAAATTACTTCGTAGCGAAATTATTGCTGCGCAATAGCGAAATTAAATTCGGCATACAGCTGGACAAAGTCCAATTTCGCTCAGTTATGAATTTAGCTGCCGACAGGCAATTTCGCTCGGCGAAGCCGAATTTAGCTAAATTTGAAGTACTTATTGTACCTCAAATTTATATCCAACGCCCCATACGGTTTTGACACACCACTGGTCGGAAATGCCTTCCAGTTTTTCCCGAAGGCGTTTTACATGGACATCCACCGTGCGGGAGTCGCCAAAATAGTCAAATCCCCACACCTCGTCCAGCAACTGATTCCGGGTGTAGACCCGGTTGGGAGATGAGGCAAGGTAGAATAAAAGTTCCATCTCTTTGGGCGGGGTGTCTACCTTTTTGCCGTCTACGGTCAGTTCGAAGGCGTCCATATCGATGCACAGTTTGTCGAAGGTCAGCCGCCGTGATTTGGGCGTATTTGCATTGGGTTTGCTGCGGCGCAGCACCGCTTCGATCCGCGCCAGCACTTCCTGCATTTCAAAAGGTTTGGTGATGTAATCGTCTGCGCCCATTTTCAGACCGGTAACTTTGTCCTCGGTCTCGCTTTTGGCGGTGAGCATGATCACCGGCACGGCGCTTTCCTCCCGGATGGCTTTGCACACAGCCCAGCCGTCCATCACCGGCATCATCACATCCAGCAGCACAAGATCCGGCTGCGTGGACCGGAACAAAGAAAGCCCCTGCCCGCCGTCAAATGCCAACTGTACGGCGTAACCTTCTTTTTTCAAATACAATTCCAGCAGTTCAGCGATGCGTCTGTCATCTTCCACGATCAGAACAGAGATTGCCATAAGAAACCCTCCATTTTACCAAAGTTTGTATTTTTAATTATTATAACCCATAAATGCCGTTTTGGGTGAATAAATTGTTAATGGATTTGCCCAAATTTGTGAACACGGGAAATTATAGTTGCAAAAATATCCATTATGGCGTATGATGAAGGCAACAAAAAGGTGAAAAGGAGTTTATATGACCACATTTATTGAAATTTTAAAAGCCATTTTGTTTGGCATCGTGGAGGGCGTTACCGAGTGGCTGCCCGTTTCATCCACGGGACACATGATCTTATTGGACGAGTTTTTGAAACTAAAAGTAAGCGAAGAATTCTACGAGATGTTCCAGGTGGTGATCCAGTTAGGCGCCATCGCCGCAGTGTTGCTGCTGTTTTTCCATAAACTGAATCCCCTGTCCAGAAAAAAGGACGAAGCCCAAAAGAAGAATACCTGGCAACTGTGGTTTAAAGTGATCGTTGCGGTTTTGCCCTCTGCGGTGTTGGGTCTGCTGCTGGACGATTGGATGGATGAACACCTTTACAACTATGTGGTCGTGGCGATCACCCTGATCCTTTATGGCGTGGCGTTTATTTTGGTGGAGCGGCAAAACGATAAGCGCTTGGCAAAAATAAATGATGTTTACGATATTGACTACAAAACCGCGTTGCTTATTGGCTGTTTCCAATGTCTAAGTCTGATTCCCGGTACATCCCGCTCCGGCGCAACGATCTTGGGCGCTATCGCGCTGGGGGTTGCCCGTCCTGCAGGCGCAGAGTTCTCTTTCTTCCTGGCGATCCCCACCATGCTGGGCGCCAGCGCTTTGAAACTGCTGAAATTCCTGCTCTCCGATGTATCTGCCGGCGGTTTGGAACTGGCAGTGCTTGGCGTTGGCTGTGTGGTCAGTTTTGTGGTGAGTGTGCTGGTGATCAAAGGTTTGATGGAATATGTGCGCAAGCGCAGTTTCTCTGTGTTTGGCGTTTACAGAATCGTATTGGGCGTCCTTGTGATCGGCTATTTCCTAATCAAAACACTGGTGTAATGGAATAAAAAGCCTGCTGTTTCGCAACAGCAGGCTTTTTCAGAGCATCAAAAAAGCCGCCGACCGTCAAAACACAGGTATGCACCTGTGGCAATTCGTTACGCACACGGAGCAAGTATTTTCTTCCGCTATAATGCTCGGTAACGGACAATTACAAGCGCGGAAATCTATCGTATACAACAAAGGCTTGCTTACGCAAGGTGTTTTGACTTACTGCACAAATCGAACCTTACCGTACCTATGTACGCCGACAGGTTCGATTTATTTGTCTCGCCGGCTCCTTTGACCTCTGTCAGTCTGTAAAAAAGTTTTTTGACAGACTGAAAAATCCTGCTGTTGCAAAACAGCAGGATTTTTCTATGTAAATTATTTGTCCTTCAGCAGGTCGCGGATCTCGGTGAGGAGAACTTCTTCTGCAGAGGGTGCGGGAGGTTCAGCAGGTGCCTCCTCTTCCTTCTTCTTGCCGATCTCGCTGAGGGCGTTGATGCCCTTGACGATGGCAAATACCACGATAGCCAGAATGAAGAAATTGATCACAGCAGAGATAAAGTTGCCTACGGTCAGATAGTTTTGCACCATCTGCACCACTTCTTCACCGGCTTCATTGACCACGGTTTCGTAAGTGGGTTCCACCCAGGGCATCCGGGGCAGGGCGATCTTGAATTGGCTGAAATCAGCGCCGCCCATAAAGATGTTTACCAGGGGCATGATCAAATCGTTGGTCAGGCTTTTGGTGATGGTGGAGAATGCGCCGCCGATGATAGTACCAACAGCCAGTGCCATAGCGTTGCCTTTGATGGCAAACTCGGAAAACTCTTTCCACAGTTTTTTCATAATGGTCTCTCCTTTTAGTTTACATAATCTTTATAACGAAGGGGTATGCCCTTCGCAAATTACTTCTTTTCGATGATCTCCAGGCCGCCCAGATATTTACGCAGCACTTCGGGGACCACGATAGAACCGTCGGCGCGCTGATTCTGCTCCACCAGGGCAGGGAAAATACGGGAAGTTGCCAAACCGGAGCCGTTTAAGGTGTGGAGGAATTCCGGCTTGCCGGTGGACTCCCGGCGGAAACGGATGTTACCACGGCGTGCCTGGTAATCCCGGGCGTTGGACACGGAGGAAACTTCCTTGTAGCCGTCCATGGAGGGGATCAGAATTTCGATGTCGTAAGTTCTTGCCATAGAAGCAGAGCAGTCACCGGCGGCAAGTTTCACGGTACGGAAATGGAAGCCCAGACCTTCCACCAATTTTTCTGCCTTTGTGACCAGTTCCTCGAAAGCGGCGTCGGAATCTTCCGGCTTGCAGAACTGGAACATCTCTACCTTGTTAAACTGGTGACCGCGAACCATACCACGCTCGTCGGCACGGTGAGAACCGGCCTCCCGGCGGAAGCAGGGGGTGTAGGCAAAGAGTTTCTTGGGAAGATCTGCCTCGCTCAGGATCTCGTCCCGGTAAATGGAACACAGAGCAGCCTCGGCGGTGGGCAGCATATAGTGGGTGCGATCGTCGGTGGGGTTGGCGATCTTATAAACTTCGTCCGCAAACTTGGGGAACTGACCGGCAGTTTCGCCGCACATATACTCCAGCATGTGGGGAGGCAGAATAAAATCGTAGCCGTCGGCGGTGTGGGTGTCGATAAAGTAGTTCAGCAGCGCCCACTCCAGCCGTGCGCCCATACCGGTGTACATCCAGTTGCCTGCGCCAGCCAGTTTTACGCCCCGCTCGTAGTCAATGAGCCCCAGATTCTGGCACAGATCCACATGGTGCTTGGGTTCAAAATCAAATTCCGGTTTTTTGCCAACATAACGCAGAGGCTCGTTGTTTTCTTTGCCGCCGGGGAGCAGGTCGCTGTCCGGCAGGTTGGGCAGGCTGAGCATTGCGGTACGCAGGTCGGCGCTTAAGGTCTTCAGCAAAGCGGCATCGTCGGCGATGGCTGCATCCAAAGCGATACTTGCCTGCTTGTTTGCCTCGATCTGGGCGTCCAGATCGGAAGTGTCCTTGCCTTGCTTTTCCGCGCCCTTTTTCTGACCGAAGAGTTTGCCGTTTTCCTTGGCGATCTTGTTCTTTTCGGCGGTTTTGGTCTCAGTAGCGGTCTTCAGACCACGAACCTGCACATCCAGTTCCAAAATTTTGTCTACGATGGCATCGCAGTCTACTTCCTTGGCTTTCAGACCGGCTTTGACAGCATCGGGGTTTTCCTTGATCAATTTAATATCTAACATACTAACAACTCCTTAGTTCTTGTTAACAGTATCGCCTTATTTTTTAATTGTCATAAGGGCATCCAGCAGAACCTGCAGATCTTCCTGACCGTAAAACTCCAGTTCAAAGCGGCCTTTCCGCTTGCCGTTGAAGATCCGGACACCGCGACCTAAGTGTTTACTTAAGGATTTTTCGCATTCTGCCACATAATCCACGGCAAACAATGTCTCCTGCCGGTGAGGGGTGGGTTTTGCGAGGTTTTTACACAGAAGTTCTGTCTGCCGAACAGAAAGACCCAAATTCACGATCTTTTGGGCAACTTCCAGTTGCTTGCGCTCCGGCAGTACCGTAAGCAGCGCCCGGGCGTGACCGGCGGTAATTGCGCCTTTGCGCAGATGTTCCAGCACTTCCGGCGCCAAATTCAAAAGACGCAGGGCGTTTGCCACAGCGGGACGGGATTTGCCCACTTGCCGGGCGGTCTCATCCTGGGTCAAGCCGTGCTCGTCCATCAATGTGCGGTAGCCCAGGGCTTCTTCCACCGGGTTTAAGTCCTGCCGCTGCAGGTTTTCGATCAGCGCCAGTTCCATAGCCTTTTTGTCGTCGGCTTCGATGATCACCGCGGGGATCTCACTTAGATCTGCCATACGGGCGGCGCGCCAACGGCGTTCGCCGGCGATGATCTGATAGTATCCGCTTTCCATCTCCCGGACGGTCAGCGGTTGCATCACACCGTGAATGGCGATGGAGTCGGCAAGGCTTTGGAGTTCTTCTTCGTCAAAATCCTGCCGGGGCTGTTCCGGATTGGGCTCTACCTTATAAATAGGGAGCAGGCGGTAGGGACTGTTGGAGGGCAACTCTTCTTCAAAATCAATGAGGCTGCCAAGACCTCTGCCCAAAGACTGTTTCTTTGCCATCACGATCTTCCTTTCTTGATGATCTCATCTGCCATTGCCCGATAGGCGTGGGCGCCCCGGCTGCTACGGTCATACACCGTTACCGGCAAACCGTGGCTGGGGGCTTCTGCCAGACGGACATTCCGGGGGATCACGGTGGCGTAGACCTTGCCGGGGAAATGCCGGCGGACTTCCTGCGCCACCTGGGTGGAGAAATTGGTGCGTCCATCAAACATAGTCAACAAAACGCCGAAAATATCCAAATTGGGATTGATCCGCTTTTTTACCAGACGCATGGTGTGCATCAGGTCGGAAAGTCCTTCCAGCGCATAGTATTCACACTGCACCGGCACCAAAATGCTGTCTGCCGCGGCAAGGCTGTTTAAGGTGAGGATCTCCAAAGAAGGCGGACAATCGATAAAAATGAAATCATATTTTTTCTTAATAGGGTCCAGCGCCTTTGCCAACCGATAGTTGGGCTCTGCCATAGAAAACAGTTCGATGGTAGCGCCTGCCAGGTCTGCGGTGGAGGGCAGCACATCACCAAAGCGGGTCTTGACGATGATCTCCTCTACCGGCACGCCGCTGACAATTGCGTCATAAACGGATTTATGAATTTTCCGCTTATCTACGCCTAAACCGGAAGTTGCATTTGCCTGGGGATCAAAGTCACAAAGCAAAACCTTTTTTCCTGCCTCGGTCAGGGCGGCGGTTAAATTGACAGCGGTGGTGGTTTTACCAACACCGCCTTTTTGATTGACTACTGCAATTATTTTTCCCATAGTACATTCCTTTCGGGATAGTCCAATGTTTCACGTGAAACATTGGACGTGTATCCGGCCGCTGAAACAGCGTGTTTCACGTGAAACAATCCGTCACATCAACAGCCATACGGTAACGCCCAACACGGTGGACAGCACCGCCACGGTAGCGCCCAGCCATGCGTTCAGTTCCTGAGAGCGGCGCAACTGCACCTGCAAGGTTGCTGCCTGCCGACGGGCGGTAGGCTTCTTTTGCTCTGCCTTGGCGCGACCTGCGGGGATATTCACTTGGGTGCCCGGTTTCACCGGGTAGAGATCCATAACAGACAGGCAACTGTTACAGAAGACCTGCCGTTCTGATTCCTTTTTTCCGCAGCGCAGACATGCCATTTTGCGGACACCTCCTGAAGGTCGTAATATTCTATTTTGTATTCTACAATATTTTTTTAAATTCGTAAAGAGAAAAATCGCAAAAAGTTGCAGAAAATTTCAAAAAATAAAAATACCCACTTCCGGACAAAGCCGGAAGTGGGTAAAAACCTATACAGATCAATACATACCGCCCTGTGCTGCAGCGGCAGCGGCAGCAGCATCAGCAGCGGGATCGGGCTTGTCGCAGACCAGAGATTCGGTGGTCAGCACGCAAGCGGCGATGGATGCGGCGTTCTCCAAAGAGGAACGGGTCACCTTGGTGGGGTCAACGATACCGGCAGCGATCATATCCACATACTGCTCGGTGTAGGCGTTGTAGCCGTAGCCGATCTTCTTGGAAGAACGGATCTTTTCGTAAACTACGCTGCCGTCCACACCGGCGTTCTCCGCGATCTGGCGGATAGGAGCCTGCAATGCGGTAGCGATGATCTTGGCACCGGTCTTCTCGTCGCCGGAAAGTTTTGCGATCAGTTTATCAACGGCTGCGATGGCGTTGACCTGGGCAGTACCGCCGCCGGCAACAATGCCTTCTTCTACAGCAGCGCGGGTGGCATTCAAAGCATCCTCAACACGGAGTTTCTGCTCCTTCATAGCAACTTCGGTCTGTGCGCCGACCTTGATAACCGCAACACCGCCAGAGAGTTTTGCCAAACGCTCCTGCAACTTCTCCCGGTCGTAGTCGGAAGTGGTGGTTGCGATGGAAGAACGGATCTGATGGGCGCGAGCCTTGATCATCTCAGCATCGCCAGCGCCGTCAACGATGGTGGTGTTATCCTTGGTAACAACGATCTGACGGCAGCGACCCAGGTCGTTCAGTTGGGTCTCGGTCAGTTCCATATTCAGTTGGCTGGAGATCACAGTACCGCCGGTGAGAACAGCGATGTCCTGGAGCATTTCCTTGCGGCGGTCGCCGAAGCCGGGCGCCTTGACACAGACGCAGTTGAAGTTACCGCGCAGGCGGTTGACAAGCAGGGTTGCCAGGGCGTCGCCTTCCACATCCTCAGCAATGATCATCATTTTCTTGCCCGCCTTGACAACAGGCTCCAAAATAGGCAGGATCTCCTGAATGGAAGAGATCTTCTTGTCGGTGATCAGAATGTAAGCGTCGTCCAGGACGGCTTCCATTTTGTCGGTATCGGTGACCATATAGGGAGAGATATAACCCCGGTCAAACTGCATACCTTCCACAACTTCCAGACCGGTTTCGGCGGTCTTGCTCTCTTCGATGGTGATAACACCTTCGGTGCCCACCTTTTCCATAGCCTCGGCGATCAGTTTGCCCACGCTCTCGTCACCGGAAGAAACGGTGCCCACACGGGCAATATCGTCAGAACCGTTCACGGGAACGGAGTGCTCTTTGATAGCCTCAACAGCAGCGGCAACAGCCTTTTCGATGCCCTTGCGCATCACCATTGGGTTTGCGCCGGCGCTGAGGTTTTTCAGACCTTCCCGGGCGATGGCCTGGGCAAGCAAGGTGGCGGTGGTGGTGCCGTCGCCGGCAACATCGTTGGTCTTGGTAGCCACTTCCCGGATCAGTTGGGCGCCCATATTTTCAAAGGCGTCTTCCAGTTCCACTTCTTTGGCGATGGTCACGCCGTCATTGGTGACCAGGGGTGCGCCGAACTTTCTGCCCAGCACAACGTTGCGGCCCTTGGGGCCCAGGGTGACTTTTACGGTATTTGCCAACTGGTCAATACCGGATTGCAGTTTCTTACGGGCGTCTTCGCCGTAAACGATCATTTTTGCCATAGTTGATTATCCTCCAATCAATCAGTAACGACAGCCAGGATGTCTTCCTGCTTTACGAACTTGTAATCTTCGCCGTCCAACTTGATCTCGCTGCCGGTGTACTTGCCAACAACGACCTTGTCGCCTGCCTTTACGGTAACAGCGACGTCCTTGGTGCCGGGGCCGGCGGAAACCACCTCATAGATGGCGGGTTTTTCTTTGGTGGTGGTAGCCAGGATGATACCGGAAGCGGTGGTCTCCTCGGCTTCTGTCTGTTTCAGCAGAATGTTGTCTGCCAGGGGTTTCAGTTTCATAAGGATTTCCTCCAGTCAATTGGATTATTTAGATGGCTATCCGGGGACAGCCTGCATCTACACAGCGATTAGCACTCAACAGAATCGAGTGCTAACGCCTAAAGGATAGCATACCTAATTGGAAAAAGCAAGTGTATTTTACACAATTTTATATAAATTTTTTATGAAGATGGGGATATGCGCCCCGGCAGGTGGGGGCAAAGGGGTGGTTTTTTGGTCAAAATGATGAAAAAACATCAAAAAAACCGTTGATGGCTCTTGCTTTTTGTGCGAATTGGCATTATAATATCCGCATAATGGATTTCATAAGGGAAGTTATATTCCCGCAGATCCACAGGGCAAGGAGGTGTCAGCGGATGGGTCAGATCATTGCGGTTCTGTCCGGCAAAGGCGGAACGGGCAAAACATCTGTTTGCGCAGGTGTGGCAACGGCGCTGGCACAGATGGGCGAGCAGGTCCTTTGCATCGATTGCGATGTGGGATTGCGAAACCTGGATATTGCCCTGGGCCTTTCCGAGTTAGGCACACTGTCCTTTACAGAGGTCAGCAGCGGCGAATACGGCTTGGATATGGTTACCCGGCATCCGGTGTTTCCCAATCTTGCGTTTCTCACCGCGCCTATGAACTGTCCGGTGGAAAGAATCGACCAATCTGCCTTTGGCAAGATGCTTGCCGCTGCCCGCCGGCGCTATCATTATATATTTTTAGATGCCCCCGCAGGCATTGAAGCAGGTTTTTCCATGGCTGCCCGCCACGCAGACCGGATCATGCTGGTCACCGGCGCAGATCCGGCTTCCGTCCGGGATGCCTCCCGGGCTGCCGAGGTGCTGGAACTGATGGGAAAAACCAATGTGCGGCTGGTGGTCAACCGCATTAGTAAGCGCATGGCCGCCGCCATGGATCTGACGGTGGACGATGTGATGGACCGGGCAGGATTGCCCCTTTTGGGCCTTGTTCCGGAGGACGCGGATATGGTGCTTGCCGCTGCTTTCAAGCAGCCCCTTTTGGGCTACACCAAAAAAGGCGCTGCCGCTGCCTGCCGCAGAATTGCTAAGCGACTTCAGGGATTTTCTGTCCCCGTAGGAATAAAATAAGGAGGGAACAGTATGAATATTGCCTTTTTGGCTCATGACAAGAAAAAAGAATTGATGGTGCAGTTTTGTACAGCGTACAAAAGCGTGTTGCTGAAGCATAATTTGTTCGCCACCGCCACCACCGGCCGGCTGATCGCGGACAATACCGGTCTGCCCATTACCTTGCTGCTCTCTCATAAGCAGGGCGGTCACCAGCAGATCAACGCCCGGATCGCCTATAACGAGATCGACCTGGTGCTTCTGTTCACCGACCCCAACACCACCGATCCGCTGGACGATACTCTGATGATCGAGACCATTCGCCACTGTGACAAGCATAATGTGCCCATCGCAACCAATCTGGGTAGCGCAGAAATTGCCATTATGGGTCTGCAGCGTGGCGATCTGGATTGGCGCGAGATGTTCCACAACAAGCATCACTTCTGATCATTCAGCCGCCCAATGGCTGGGCGGCTTTCTTTTTGAAAGGATAGACGATTATGGAAAGAATCAAACCCCGGACGCTGTCCGGTTTTATGGAACTGCTGCCCCAGAAACAGCAGAAACTGGAAAAAATGATGCAGATCCTCCGGGACACCTATGCCCTTTACGGCTTTGCACCCCTGGATACCCCCGCCATCGAGGACGCCCAGATCCTTTTGGCAAAGGGTGGCGGCGAGACGGAAAAGCAGATCTACCGTTTCCGCAAAGGCGACAGCGACCTGGCGCTGCGGTTCGATCTGACTGTGCCTCTGGCAAAATATGTTGCCCTGCACTATAACGAATTGGCGTTCCCCTTCCGCCGGTATCAGATCAGCAAGGTCTACCGGGGCGAGCGGGCGCAAAGAGGCCGTTTCCGTGAGTTCTATCAGGCGGACATCGACATTATTGGCGATGGCAAACTGGATGTGCTCAACGAGGCGGAAATTCCCACCATTATTTATAAAGTATTCAGCGGCTTCGGCATAAAGCGCTTCCAGATCCGGGTGAATAACCGGAAGATCCTCAACGGCTTCTATGCCATGGCGGGTTTGACAGAAAAAAGCGGCGACATTATGCGCACCGTGGACAAACTGGATAAGATCGGCGCGGAAAAAGTCAAATCCATCCTTATGGAAGACTGCGAACTGACGGAAGCCCAGGCTGACGAAATTCTGAAATTTATCTCCATTTCCGGTACAAATGCCGAAGTTTTGGCATCTTTGGAAGGTTATTTGGGTAAAAACGAGGTCTTCGACAAAGGCGTTGAAGAACTGAAAGCGGTCACCGCCAACCTTGCCGCATTCGGCGTTCCCGAGGAGAATTTTGCGGTGGATCTGACCATCGCAAGAGGTCTTGACTACTACACCGGCACGGTTTACGAGACCACCTTGCTGGATCATCCGGAGATCGGCTCTGTCTGCTCCGGCGGCAGATATGACGATCTGGCGGGTTATTATACATCCAACGCCCTGCCCGGTGTGGGTATTTCCATCGGTCTGACCCGGCTTTTCTATGTGCTGGACGAGCAAGGTCTTTTGAATCCCGAGATGCCCAGCGCCCCGGCGGATGCCCTGGTTCTGCCTATGACGGAAGATCCCGCCCCGGCCATCGCCCTGGCAGAGCAACTTCGCGCCGCAGGTCTGCGGGTGCAGTTCTATGCGGAACAAAAGAAATTCAAGCAGAAACTCAGTTACGCGGATAAGATCGGCGTTCCCTTTGCCATTTTGCTGGGCGAGGACGAAATTGCCGCAGGCAAATGTTCTGTGAAAAATATGCGCACCGGCGAACAGTTTACCGTTACTGCCGAAGAAGCCGCCAATATCATTTTAGATGGTGTCTCCGCCGCCGGCCCGATCATTCTGGAGCGGTAATATGGAAGAAAAATTCCTGCTGGCGTTGGAAGATGCCCGGAAGAAAGCGGCGGACAGCGGCGTGCGCATCCGCCCCATTGCGGATATGGCATCAGCAAAACGGTGTCTTGCCGGTCACCGGGTCAGCGACGGCTTTTATACCCTGGCAGACAAAGGGCTTTTGCACTTGAGCCTGGAAGCACTGGCTGTGAAAAAGCAGTTTACTGCCCTTTTCACCGATGAAGAGGCAAACAACGCCCTCACCCGTCTGATGGACGCAGGCTATTCCTTTATGTAAAACAAAAACGCCACCCCAAACCGAAACTCGGTTTGGGGTGTTGCGCATTTAATCGTCAGTTCTTGCACACAAAACGGAGGCAGTAAGGCAAATGCATTGGAAAAGCAAGCCTTTACACTGCTGGATGTTATGTAAACCTCGCAAGTTTAGAATGCAACTTTTTATAATTACCCCACCCAAACACCTTGCGGAAGCAAGTTTTCACCACGCGCGATGTTATGTCAACCTCGCAAATTTAAGATGCAGATTTTTAAACGAAAAACCCCCAAACCGCCTACTTGCGTTTGACGGGTTGGGGGTTCTTGTGCGCTCAGAGGGAAGGAGAGCCGCCGAGACAAGCAAATCGAGCCTGTCGGCGTACATTGGTACGGTAAGGCTCGATTTGTGCAGTAAGTCAAAATGCCTTGCGATAGCAAGCCTTTGTTACAATGTTGATTTGTTGTGCTGCGGTTGCATTCACAATCACACGAAAAACCCCACAGACAGAATTTCTGTCTGTGGGGTTGGTTAAATTTGCATTTTGACGGTCGGTGGTTCTCATGCCCTCTGGATTAGCAATAGAAGTCCTTGATTTTCTTGGCCCTGCTGGGATGGCGCAGTTTGCGGATCGCCTTGTTCTCGATCTGGCGGATACGCTCACGGGTAACGCCAAAACTCTGACCCACTTCTTCCAAAGTGTGGGAGCGGCCGTCGCACATACCGAAACGCATCCGGAGCACATCGGCTTCCCGCTCGGTGAGTGTGCCTAAAATTTCTTTCAAAGCCTCAGCAAGAAGGGCGTTGGAAGTGGCGTCTGCCGGGCCGGGGGTCCGGTCGTCTTCCACGAAAGAGCCGATGGAAGTATCTTCTTCATCGCCCACAGGGGTGTCCAGAGACAAGGTATCTGCCGCGGTGCGGTTTGCCTCGATAATCTTCTCAACAGGCAGGTTCAGTTCTGCGGCGATCTCTTCCACGGTGGGCTCTCTGCCCAGTTCCTGCACCAGTTTCCGGTTGCAGCGGGTGGCTTTGTTGATCACTTCTACCATATGCACCGGAACACGAATGGTACGGGCTTGATCGGCGATGGCACGGGTGATGGCCTGCCGGATCCACCAGGTGGCATATGTAGAGAATTTGTTTCCCTTTGTCCAGTCAAATTTGTCCACGGCGCGGATCAAACCGGTGTTGCCCTCCTGGATCAGGTCCAGAATGTGCAAACCACGGCCGGAATATTTCTTTGCAATGGAAACCACAAGGCGCAAGTTGGCTTCGGTGAGTTTGTTCTTTGCGTTCTGGTCGCCTTCGGCGATGCGCTTGGCAAGATCCACTTCTTCCTCGGCAGAGAGCAGTTTGATCTGACCGATCTCTTTCAGGTACATACGCACCGGGTCGTCCAGGTTGAATTCTGCAGCCAGGTCTACCGGGTCTACCAGATCCTCTTCTTCCAGTTCCATATCTATATCGTCGTCCAGAAGCAGATCGGCGTCATCGCCCAGATCCAGTTCGGCGCTGATGATTTGGATGTTCATTGCCTCAAAACGCTCGTAAGTCTCCTCGATCTTCTCGGGAGACAGATCCATTTTTTCCAAAAGTGCATTCAGGTCTGTAGCCTGGATCATACCCTCTTTGTGTCCCTGGGCGATCAGCGCTTGGAGTTGCGCCTGCAGTTCTTCCTGGGAAGGCTGATTCTTCTTTTGGGTACTCATACATCATCCCTCTTTCTTTTTCGGCTTAATTCTCGTGCCGTATGACTATACCTTGATTCCAACGAATCGACAAGGGGTTTTCGAAAAAATTTTTTATTCCTCGTTTTTTGTCGGCAACAAAGGCAGTATACCCATAAATTCGGCAAAACATACGGTTGCGTTTTTGGGAAATTTCTTATATAATGATAAAATCAATGAGTATTGCTAAATTTCAATTTATCCAGGTGTTCATTTGTGCGGCGTAGGGACCGGCGTCCTCGACGGTCCGCAAAGAATGTCTACCGAAGAGGAAGGACTGTCCGGAGGCCAGTCCCTACAAATTTACTTGACAAATTGAAATTTGAATAACTGCAGAGGTGCTATATGAACGACCTTTCTCACATTCGGAATTTTTCCATTATCGCCCATATTGACCACGGCAAGTCTACCCTGGCGGACCGGCTGCTGGAAGAATGCAACGCCGTTGACAACCGGCAGCGCAGCGAGCAGATCCTGGACTCTATGGAGTTAGAGCAGGAGCGGGGCATTACCATCAAAGCCACTGCCGCCCAGTTGACCTATACCGCCGACGATGGGGAAACCTATGCCCTGAACCTGATCGACACCCCCGGTCACGTGGACTTTAACTATGAAGTCAGCCGCTCTCTGGCAGCCTGCGAAGGCGCGGTGCTGGTGGTGGATGCATCCCAGGGTGTGGAAGCCCAGACGCTGGCGAACACCTATCTTGCCATTGACGCCGGGCTGGAAGTTCTGCCGGTGATCAATAAGATCGATCTGCCCTCCGCAAGACCTGCGGAAGTAAAGGCAGAGGTGGAAGATATTATCGGCATCCCTGCTGAGGATTCTCCCGAGATTTCTGCCAAAAACGGCATCAATATCCACGATGTGCTGGAAATGATCGTGCGGGATGTCCCCGCCCCCAAAGGCGACCGCAGCGCCCCTTTGCAGGCGTTGATCTTTGACAGCCAGTACGATTCTTACCGGGGCGTTATCGTGTACGCCCGTATTAAGGAAGGTACGGTCCGCGCCGGGCAGGATATTAAAATGATGGCCACCGGCGCTGTGTATAAGGTGGTGGAAGTGGGCACTATGAGCCCCGCCGGACTGATCCCCAGAGATGCTTTGGGCGCAGGTGAGGTCGGCTACATCACCGCCTCTATCAAAACCGTTGCGGATACCCAGGTGGGCGACACCATCACCACCGTGGAAAACGGCGCGACAGAGCCGTTGCCCGGCTACCGTCCGGTGCAGCCTATGGTCTACTCCGGTGTATATCCTGCCGATGGCGCAAAGTATCAGGATCTCCGGGAAGCATTGGAAAAACTGAAACTGAACGATGCCTCTATGAGTTATGAACTGGAAAGTTCCATCGCCCTGGGTTTTGGTTTCCGGTGCGGCTTTTTGGGACTTTTGCACATGGAGATCATTCAGGAACGGCTGGAGCGGGAGTATAATCTGGACCTGATCACCACCGCCCCCAACGTTGTTTACCGCATTACGAAGAACACCGGCGAAGTGCTGATGGTGGACAACCCCCTGGATTACCCCGATCCTATGGAGATCCAGTTGGCGGAAGAGCCTTATGTGAAGATCAGTTTGATCGCCCCCCAGGAATATGTGGGCAATATGATGGATCTTGCCACATCCCGCCGGGGTGAGTTTAAAGATATGGTCTATCTGGATGCAAACCGGGTGGAACTCCATTACGAAATGCCCTTAAACGAGATCATTTACGACTTTTTCGATGCCCTGAAGTCCCGCACACGGGGCTACGGCTCTCTGGACTACGAACTGATTGGCTACCGGCCCAGCCGGCTGGTAAAACTGGACATCCTCTTAAACGGTGATATTGTGGACGCCCTCAGTTTCATTCTTTTTGCGGATAATGCTTACCCCCGGGCAAGAAAGATCTGTGAGAAACTGAAAGAGAATATCCCCCGCGCCCAGTTCGAAATTCCGGTGCAGGCTGCCATCGGCGGCAAGATCATCGCCCGTGAGACCATTAAGGCGGTGCGCAAAGACGTGCTTGCCAAGTGCTACGGCGGCGATATTACCCGGAAAAAGAAACTGCTGGAGAAGCAGAAAGAGGGCAAAAAGCGGATGCGTACCTTTGGTACGGTTTCTGTCCCCAGCGAGGCCTTTATGGCTGTTCTGAAGTTAGACGAAGACTAAAACAGTTGATAGTTGTTAGTTGACAGTTGATAGTTATATTTCATATGACACTGCTCCATTAACTGACAACTGATTTGAGAGGCTCCTATGTCAATTTTTTCAAGAAACAACAAGACCCCTTTGGGTATTTATATTCACGTTCCTTTTTGCCGGAGCAAGTGTGAGTACTGCGATTTTTACTCCCTGACCAGCAAAGATCCCCAGTTGATGGACGACTATCTCCGGGCGATATGCGCCCACATCCGGGAGGCAGGCGCTTTGGCGCCGGCGTATGTGGTGGACACGGTGTATTTCGGCGGCGGCACGCCCAGTTTCTTCGGCGCAGAGGGCATGATCGCCATTTTGAACACCATCCGGAAGAATTTTAAGGTTGCATCTTCTGCAGAGATCACCTTTGAGGCAAATCCGGACTCCGTTTCTGACCGGCTGCTGCGGCGGCTGCGCAGCGAAGGATTCAACCGGGTGAGTTTGGGCATCCAGTGTGATGATGATAATATTCTGAAAAAGATCGGAAGACCCCACTCCTACGCCCAGGCAACCACGGCGGTGCAGCGCATCCGCAAGGCAGGTTTCCGGAATCTTTCTGTGGATCTGATGTACGGTCTGCCGGGACAGACATTGGAAGCCTGGCAGAAAACGCTGAAAAATGTGATCCAGTTAAATCCGGAGCATATCAGTTGCTACGGATTAAAAGTGGAAGAGGGTACGCCCCTTTATGGATATAAGGATTTTTGCAATCTGGCAGACGACGATACCCAGGCGGATATGTATTTATCTGCCGTTGGGATCTTGCAGAAACGGGGATTCCGGCAGTATGAGATCTCCAATTTTTGCCGGAAGGGCAGAGTGTCCCGGCACAATTTGAAATATTGGACCGGCGGGGAGTATCTTGGCTTTGGTCCGGACGCCAGTTCTGATTTTGCCGGGCGGCGGTTTGCCGCGGTGCGGGATCTCCACGGCTATATCGACGGGATCTTCTCCGGCGGTCCGGTGCTCCGGGAAGTGCAGGAAGTGCCGCCCCGGGAGCGGGCGGGCGAATATCTGATGATGCGTTTGCGCACGGCATCCGGATTGGATCCCGAAGAGTATGAGACCAGGTTTTTGCTGCCTTTCCGGGATTTGGAAAAGGCGCTGCAGCAGTGCCGGGAACAGGGGCTTGCCGCCAAGACTTACGATGGTCGCTGGCGTTTGACGCCCCGGGGATTTTTGGTCTCCAATTCCATTATTACCGATCTTCTGATCATTCAGGAGAAAACTACGCCTCTCGGACGGCGATAAGCACAAGGAGTATTTTATGGGACTTTTTTCAAAACTTTTTGGCACTCGCTCAGAGCGGGAACTGAAAAAGATCCAGCCGCTGGTGGACAAGATCCTGGCGCTGGAAGAAGAATATAAAAATCTTCCGGAAGAGGCGCTGAAGGGAAAGACCGCCCAGTTCAAGGCGCGGCTTGCCCAGGGCGAAGATCTGGACGACCTGCTGCCGGAAGCCTTTGCGGCGATCCGGGAGGCGTCTGACCGGGTGCTGGGTATGCGCCCTTATCCGGTGCAACTCATCGGCGGCATTATTTTGCACCAGGGTCGTATCGCGGAAATGAAAACCGGTGAAGGCAAGACCTTAGTTGCGGTTTTGCCCTGCTATCTCAATGCCCTTACCGGACGGGGTGTCCACGTGGTCACCGTCAACGATTACCTTGCCCGTCGTGACTCTGAGTGGATGGGCAAAGTCCACCGGTATATGGGTCTGACGGTTGGCCTCATCGTGCCGGGCATGGAGTCAGAAGCGCGCCGCGCCGCTTACGCCGCGGATATTACCTACTGTACCAACAACGAACTGGGATTTGACTACCTCCGTGATAATATGGCCATCTACAAGCAGGAACTGGTCCAGCGGGGACATAACTTTGCCATCGTGGACGAGGTGGACTCCATCCTCATCGACGAGGCCCGTACGCCCTTGATCATTTCCGGTCGGGGGGAGGATTCCTCTGTCCTTTATCAGACTGCCGACCAGTTTGTTTCCACCTTGCGGAAAAAGGTTTTTGCCAAGACCGACGAAAAAGAGCAGATGGACGACCTGGACTGCGACTATATCGTGGATGAAAAAGCCAAATCTGTCAGCCTTACCGCCGCCGGTATTGAAAAGGCAGAGCGGTTCTTCAATGTGGAAAACTTGGCAGATGTGGAGAATACCACCTTGTCTCACCACATCAACCAGGCTATGAAAGCCCGGGGTCTGATGAAAAAGGACATCGACTATGTGATCAAAGACGGGGAAATTATCATTGTTGACGAATTTACCGGTCGTTTGATGTACGGTCGCCGCTATAACGAAGGTCTGCATCAGGCTATCGAGGCGAAGGAAAAAGTGGCGGTTGCCGGAGAGAGCAAAACTTTGGCGACCATTACATTCCAAAACTTCTTCCGGCTTTATGACAAACTCTCCGGTATGACCGGTACGGCGCTGACAGAGGAAGAAGAATTCGGTGCCATCTACCGGCTGGATGTGGTGGAGATCCCCACCAACCGCCCCATTGCCCGAATCGATCAGCCGGATGTGGTATACAAAACGGAAAAGGGCAAATTTGACGCCATTATCCGCCAGGTGCAGGAATGCCACGAAAAAGGTCAGCCGGTGCTGGTGGGTACGATCTCCATTGAAAAAAGTGAGATTTTAAGCAAACTTTTGAAGCGCGCCGGCGTGAAACACAACGTGCTTAACGCCAAGTATCACGAGCAGGAAGCCCAAATCGTTGCCCAGGCGGGTAAATTCGGCGCGGTTACCATTGCAACCAATATGGCAGGCCGTGGTACGGATATTATGCTGGGCGGTAATGCGGAATTTTTGGCTATGAGCCAGTTAAGGAAAGAGGATCTTTCCGATGAACTGCTGGCAGAGGCAAACGCCTACTCAGAAACCAGCGATCCGGAGATTCTGGCGGTGCGAAAGCAGTATAAGGAACTGATCGGCAAGTACAAAGATCAGATCGCAGACGAAGCCCGGCAGGTAAAAGAGGCGGGCGGTCTTTTCATCATCGGCACAGAGCGCCACGAATCCCGGCGCATCGACAATCAGTTGCGTGGTCGTTCCGGCCGTCAGGGTGACCCGGGCGAAAGCCGGTTTTACCTGAGTTTGGAAGACGACCTGATGCGCCGTTTCTCCTCTGACCGGGTGATGGCGATGATGGATGCCCTGGGCCTGGACGAGGATACGCCCATTGACGCCAAGATCCTCTCCGGCGCGGTGGAAAATGCCCAGAGAAGCGTGGAAAGCCACTATTTCCGGGCAAGAAAGAACGTGCTGGAATACGACAACGTGATGAACACCCAGCGTGAAGTCATTTACGCCCAGCGGCAGAAAGTGCTTAACGGCGAGGATCTGCGGGAGAATATGCTGTCTTTCCTGCGGGAGCAGATCGAAACGGCAGTTTCGGAAGGTTTGGCAGAAACCGGCGGCGTGGCATCGGAAGAAAGTATCGGCGAAGTGCTGCGCCCGCTGGAGAAAATCTATTTTGCCCCCGGGGCATACAAATTCCAGGGGGAATGCGCCGCAGAAGAACTGACAGACAGCCTGTATGATTTGGCGCTGGCAACCTATGAAGCCAAGGAAAAACTGATCACGCCGTCTGTTATGCGGGAATTGGAGCGGGTCATTATGCTTCGGGTGGTGGACGAATACTGGATGGACAACATCGACGCCATGGACGATCTGCGCCAGGGCATCACGCTGCGGGCATACGGTCAGCACGATCCGGTGGTTGCCTATAAAGCGGAAGGCTATGAGATGTTCCAGAATATGATCACCGCCATGCGGGAAGAAACGGTCCGCCGGCTGTTCTTAGTGCCGGTTCGTCCTCAGCAGGAGGTCAAGCGGCAGAAAGTGGCAAAGGTCATCTCCGCCGGCACGCCCGACGGCACGGTGAAAAAACAGCCTATCCGCAATAAGGATAAAAAGATCGGTCCCAATGACCCCTGCCCCTGCGGCAGCGGCAAGAAGTATAAAAAGTGCTGTATGCACAAAGAGAGTTGACAGTTGATAGTTGACAGTTGACAGTTGATAGTTATATGTCATATGACATTATTCCATTAACTAACAACTGACCACTGACAATGCACAACTATGCAAAGAGGGCAGTATGATTAAAACGGTTAGCAGAGGTACATTGGAATATCTTGTGGCGGAGAATGTTTCTGCGCCCCATGGTTTTACAACCCGCTTAGGTGGGGTCAGCACCGGTGATCTTGCCAGTCTGAATTTGGGCACACACCGAGGCGATGACCCGGAAAATGTGTTGAAAAACTATGAAATTTTGGGAAACGCCATTGGTTTTGACACGAAGAAGTT
>JAZQBF010000264.1:0-1982 GCA_045545615.1 Faecousia sp. | reverse complement strand
TCAGGCTGTGTTGCAATACTGACCTTTAAGGCATTGCAGCCTGCGGATGAAACCCGGATCTCTGTTACACATAAAGAAGCAAGAAATGTAAACGGAACAAAGGTCACTTTTGCAGATAGTGGCTGCACCTTTTCCGTAAAGGAAAAGGCAACCACCACATCCGGCACCTTTGGAGATAACCTGCAGTGGACCTTTGACGGAAACGGCGTTCTTACGATTTCCGGAACCGGCGCGATGCCCTTCGCATATGACGCCCCGTGGAATAGTTTTAGACAGGATATCAAAAAGGCAGTGATCGAAGAAGGCGTTACAAGCCTCGGCGATTATGCTTTCGACAGTTGCATCAATATGACGCAGGTGCAATTAGCGGAAAGTATTACAGCAATCGGGCGTTATGCCTTCCGATACGCAGGCATTACAGAACTGGCAATTGGCAATAATGTCACAAAGATCGATGATGGCGCATTTGCGTCTTGCGAGGCGCTGGAAAATGTTAGTATCGGCACAGGCGTAAAATCCATTGGCGTAGCCGCATTCACAGGCTGTGATGCGCTGGAAACAGTTACGATCCCGGGCAATGTAGAAACCATTGGAGATCTTGCATTTGTAGACTGCGTTTCTCTTTCTGAGGTTACAATGGAAGAAGGCGTGGCATCTATTGGGTATCAAGCCTTTGCTGAGTGTCCTGCGCTAACAAATGTGATTCTTGGCGAAGGTGTTACGACCATTGGAAATAATGTATTTAATGGTGACCCTCTTTCTACTGTTATTTACGGTGGCACCCAGGCGCAGTGGGAAAATATTGCTGTGGGTGAGTACAACGAGGCTCTGGAAAATGCCACTATATTGTATACCGGCGAGATCAAACTATCCAATGCTGCGCCCACCTTGTATGACAATATCGCAATGAATTACAAGGCGAATAAGACCCGGTTTGATGAACTGGGCATTACGGATCCTTATTTGGTGGTATCCTTCAATGGTACGGAGATCACCCTGACGGACTACACCGTCAGTGAGGACGGCAAGCAGTACATATTTACTTTCTACAACATTGCCCCCAACCAGATGGATGATACCTTAACGGCTACTCTGTATGCCACCTACGGCGACGATGTGTACGAAGGTGCGACTCTGGAATACAGTGTGGCAACTTACTGCTACCGGATGCTGAACAATTCCGCGGTGGTCAACAACGATGCCTATGCGGAATTGCGCACCCTATTGGTAGATCTGCTCCACTATGGCGCAATGGCACAGAAGTTTACCGGTTTTACCGGTGAAACTGTGGATGCCCGGCTGACGGAAGCCCAACTTGCCTGGGGCACTACCGGCACACCTGCGTTGGAGAGCAAAACTTCCACCAGTTACGCAACTGTGGAAAATCCCACCGCAAGTTGGACCAATGTGGGTCTGGTGCTGGAAGACGCCGTTACCATGCGCTTTAAGTTCAGAACGGACAGCACAGCCGGCTTAAAGGTGAAGATCACCAGCGATACCAATGCAGAAGGCTGGGTCATCGATGCTGCTGACTTCCAGTATGAAGAAAGCACCGGCAAGTACTATGTGGACTTTAGCGGATTCCACGCAGGACAGATGCGCGAGAGCGTATATGTGACCGTTTACAATGGCGATACCGCTGTCAGCAACACCTTGCGCTACACCATCGAATCCTATGCCCATAAGTATCAAACCGCTGACGCTACCCAGTATCCCTATTTTGCGGAACTGGTGAAGGCAATGATGCGCTACGGCGATGCTGCTTATAACTTTGCAAACTGAGAAAGGAGTTTGAAGTATGAAGAAGATTTACCAAGCACCTCAAGTTGATCAGATCAGTTTTGTTACGGAAGATATTGCGATCGTTCTTCCCGATGATGATCTTTCCGGTCTCAGAGCAATGCCCATGTAAAATCAAAAACGCATCTGCCCCACAGGGCAAAGGCGTTTTCACTTTTTTACTTAAATTAAATTTTTTGGGG
>JAZQBF010000263.1:0-17063 GCA_045545615.1 Faecousia sp. | reverse complement strand
TCACCGGGGCAAACTTTCATACAGGCACATTATACCATTTTTGCTACAAAAAGCAAGGAAAAACGGCAAGTCCAATTCATTCCGAAACTATTTCATTCGTTCTGATAAGAACGAATTTCATTGAAAAAAGCTTCGACTGTGTCGATGCTTTTTCCTGGCGGAGAGAGTGGGATTCGAACCCACGGTACCTTTCGGTATCACTAGTTTTCAAGACTAGCTCCTTAAACCGCTCGGACATCTCTCCATTGTGCATTACTATACCATTTAGTTATGGAAAAGTCAAGAAAAGCAGGACTACAAATTGCAGTCCTGCTTTCGAATTTAGTTTTCTGCCGTTTCCTTGGGGAGGTTCTTCATGGTAAGGCTGATGCGCTTGCGTTTTTCGTCTACTTCCAGCACGCCCACTTTTACAATATCGCCAACTTTCAGCACTTCGGAAGGATGACGCAATTTCCGATTGCAGACCTGGGAGATATGAACAAGTCCGTCCTGGTGGACACCGATGTCCACAAACACGCCGAAGTCGATCACATTCCGCACCGTACCGGACAGCACCATACCAGGCTTTAAGTCCTTCATCTCCAGCACGTCTGTGCGGAGAATCGGCGCAGGCAAGTCATCGCGAGGGTCACGACCGGGTTTTAGCAATTCCTTTACCACATCTTCCAAAGTGGGAACGCCAACGCCGCAGAACTCTGCCGCCTTCTCAGCGCCAAATTCTGCAAAACGGTCTGCCAGTTCGCCGATATTGCCGGCTGTGACATCCTTTTTGCTGTAGCCGCACAGGGTAAGCAGTTTCTCTGCCGCATCGTAGGTTTCCGGGTGGACACCGGTATTGTCCAGAATTTCCTTGCTCTCCGGAACGCGGAGGAAGCCTGCGCACTGTTCATAAGCCTTCGGACCTAACTTGGGAACTTTTTTCAGTTGGTTTCTCGCGGTAAATGCGCCGTTTTCTTCCCGGTATGCAACCACATTCTTAGCGGTTGTGCCGTTAAGACCGGACACTTGCTGCAGAAGGCTTGCAGATGCGGTGTTTACATCCACGCCTACCGCATTAACACAGTCTTCCACAACGCCGCCCAGGGCTTCATCCAGTCGTTTTTGGGGGCAATCGTGCTGATACTGACCAACGCCGATCGCCTTGGGATCGATCTTCACCAGTTCCGCAAGGGGGTCTTGCAGCCGCCGGGCAAGGGTCACGGCGCTTCTTAAGTTCACATCAAAATCCGGGAATTCTTCTGCTGCCAGTTTGGATGCAGAATAGACAGATGCGCCGGCTTCATTGACGATCATATAACTGACACCGGGCAGATTTTTCAGCATTTCCACCGTCATTGCCTCGGTTTCTCTGGATGCTGTGCCGTTGCCGATGGCGATGTGTTTGACATTGTGTTTGCGGATCATACGGGAGAGGATCTCGATCGCCTCTGCCTTTTTCCGATCGTGAAATGTGGGGTACACAACAGAGGTATCCAGCACACGGCCTGTGCCGTCCACAACCGCAACTTTACAGCCGTTGCGGTATCCGGGGTCGAGACCCATAGTGACAAATCCCTTTACCGGGCGCTGCATTAGCAGCGGTTTCAAATTCAGGGCAAAGTTTGCAATGGCAGACTCCCCTGCCCGGTCGGTCAAGGTGCTGCGCAGTTCCCGCTCTGCACTGGGAGCGATCAGACGGGAATAAGCATCTTCTGCTGCAGTGCGGACAAATGTGGATATATTCGCCGTGGGTTTCAGCGCGCCGCGGCATACCAAAGCCGATCCTTCCGCGCCGGGAAGGGTCACGGAAACATTCAAAAAGCCTTCTTTTTCACCCCGGTTGATCGCCAGGATCTGGTGGTTTAAAAGCCGGGATACGGGGGTGGTGAAATCATAATAAAGGCGGTAAACACTGTCATTTTCCGGATCTTCCGCTTTTACAGTCATAATGGCGTTTCGCTCCATTTTCAGACGCAACGCCTTGCGGATATCTGCATCGTCGGAGATCATTTCTGCAATAATATCCGATGCGCCAGCCAGCGCATCTTCTACTGTTTCCACACCTTTTTCCGGGTCGATATAGTCGACGGCAAGTTCTTCCGGGTCTTCGCCGGTTTGGGCAAAAATTGCAAGGGCAAGGGGCTCTAATCCCTTTTCTTTTGCAACGGTAGCGCGGGTACGGCGCTTTTGTTTATAGGGGCGGTAAAGGTCTTCTGCCTCTGCCAAAGTTGCTGCAGCATAGATGGCAGCCGCCAATTCCTCTGTCAGTTTACCCTGGGATTCAATGGAATGGCAGATCTCTTCCTTGCGCGCTTGCAGGTTGCGCAGATAGTTCAGCCGTGTCTCCAGATTCCGAAGGGTAGTATCGTCCATTGCGCCGTGCATTTCTTTTCGGTAGCGGGCGATAAAAGGAATGGTGTTGCCTTCGTCCAAAAGGGCGATGACATTTTCCACATACTGCTGATTTTGACCCAGTTCCAAAGCCAGGGTCTGTGCAATTGAAATCATAAGTTTTTCCTCCGAATAAGATAGGCTTATTATACCACAAAAGCCAAGGGTTGGCAACGATTTATCGCCTTTCGACGCAAGAAAATTTATTTTCTGTATCCCTTGCGTATACCCGGGAGTAATGCTATAATAAAAACAGAAATTTCGACTGTTTTTTCGGAGGTGTATCTATGAATTTCGGATTTTTTCAAATTCTGACATCCGCGCAACTGCGTTATGAAGCAATGGGGAAAGGTATGATCGCCCTTGGTATCATTCTGGGCATCCTGCTGATCTGCAGCATTGCATTCACTGTTTATAATGCTGTATGCAAAGATAAAACAAAACGACTTTCTGTTGTTTTGTTGGTTGCGGTATATGTGGTTACTGCCCTTGTACTTGCCAGCACGGTTTTCTGCTTTACCCAATATATTGCTGCGCGGAACACTTGGCTGACATCCCAGTTGCCCACCACGCAGCCTACTACCACCGTACCTACAACGGTGGCTACAGAACCCACTACAGAACCGACCACCGAACCCACCACAGAGCCTACAGAGCCGCCTACTGAACCGGAACCTACCTTCACGCCGGAAAGTGTACCAGACACCGATCCTGACAAGTTACTCAGCCGCTGGGGCATCAGCGCCAACGGCGAAAGCGTCGACACCTACCAGCGGACAGATCCCATCTCCTTTGGCGATGCCGAAGAATACACCGCTGTAGAAGGCATCACAACTTTCCGGGGCAACAACTACCGCACCGGCGCTACATACGGCACAGCCGCTGTTGAAAGTGAGACGCTCTCCAAACTTTGGACTGCCCAACTGAGTTCTTGCAACGGATGGAGCGGCGCTGGCTGGACCGGTCAGCCTCTGGTTGTCCGCTGGGATGACGAGACCAAGGCCATTATGAATCTGTATCAAGAGAAAAAGGACAAAGAGGGTCTAGTGGAAGTTATTTATGCGACCCTGGATGGCCATATTCGTTTCTTCGATATGGAAGACGGATCTCAAACCCGCGACCCCATCAACATTGGCATGAACTTCAAAGGCTCCGGTTCTTTGGACCCCAGAGGTTATCCTTTGCTGTATGTCGGCTCCGGTGACTTTGTTCCCTCTATGGATTCTTCCGGCAAATCGCCCAGAATGTATGTTGTAAGCCTTATTGAAGGCAAGATCATTTATGAGCAAAGTGGCGCGGATAGTTTTGCATTCCGTGGCTGGTATGCATTTGACGGTGCGCCTCTGGTGGATGCACAGACCGACACATTGATATGGACCGGCGAAAACGGCATCATTTATACCATTAAATTAAACACCCAATATGATTTGTCTGCCGGCACCATCACCGTTGCCCCGGAGCAGACAGCAAAGGCCCGCTACAACACAAAAGCCAACCGTTCCTTGGGCTTCGAAAGCAGCCCTGTGATCGTTGGCGAATATCTGTATGCCGGTGATAACGGCGGTATGTTTATGTGTATGGATCTGAATACCATGCAGCCGGTTTGGACCCGGGATATTCACGACGACTTAAACGCAACACCCGTTTATGAATGGGGTGAGGACGGAAAGGGATATCTATATCTGTCCACCTCTTTGGAATACAGCAGCGGCACTGTTTATATCTACAAACTGGATGCTGCCACCGGTGAGATTCTGTGGGAGAAGACTTATGATGACGTACCTTATAACAAAGATGTTTCCGGCGGTACGCTCTCCTCTCCGCTGTTGGGCAGAGCCGGCACAGACTTAGAAGGTCTGGTAATCTTCTCCATCGCCCGCACACCTACCTACGACGCCGGTATTCTTGTGGCGCTGAACACCCAAACCGGTGAAGTGGTTTGGGAGCGGAAACTGGGAACATATACCTGGAGTTCTCCCGTGGCTGTTTACACCGAATCCGGCGAGGCATACATCGTGCTGTGCGATGCCGCAGGCAATATGCATTTGATCGACAGCAAGACCGGCGAAACCCTGAATAAGATCGGCTTAGGTTCCAATGTGGAAGCCTCTCCCGTGGTATTTGAAAACACCGTAGTTGTTGGCACAAGAGGCCAGCAAGTTTACGCAATCGAAATTCAATAAACCAACGCAGCCACCCATTATTGGGTGGCTGTGCTGTTTTGGCAAAAGGATTTATTTGACAAATACCCGTTTTCCCGATATAATATAGTTGTAATAAGCATAGCAAGGAGGCGCAATTATGGAAAAGAAAATTATTACTATCAGCCGTGAATTCGGAAGCGGCGGACGCACGATCGGACATATGGTTGCCGAGAAACTGGGTATTCCTTTTTACGACAAGGAACTGGTAGACCATGTGGCGATGGAATCGGGTTTTGCGCCTAAATTTATAGAAGAAAACAGCGAGCATGCGCCGGGCAAGACAATGTTCTCATACGCCTTTGCCCACCACGGCGCCCCCGGCGTTATGAACGGTCTGTCTGTTGCGGATTTCCTTTGGAATGTGCAATGCAGTGTGATTTTGCAGTTGGCTGAAAAAGGTCCTTGTGTCATTGTAGGACGGAATGCCGACTACATACTGAAAGACCGGGAAGATTGTCTCCACGCTTTCATCCACGCAGATACGGATTTCCGGGCGGACAGAATCGTACGCCTTTACGGTGAGAGTGAAAAGAGCCCCGCTGCCCGTTTGGACGAGAAAGACAAGCGGCGCAAGGCAAACTATCAGCACTATACCGGCAGAACCTGGGGCAAAGCCCAAAACTACGACATCAGCCTGGATTCCAGTGTGCTGGGCATTGAGGAATGCGCAGACATTATCGTAAACATTGTAAAAAACAGCAAATAACGATAGCGTAAAAGACGGTGTGCATTGAACTGCACACCGTCTTTTTTTGCATTATTTCTGTTTTGGCTTTTGCAGATCCAATGTAAGGGCAAAAATACCAAAAGACAAAAGAGAAAAACTAACTGCTATGCTGGGCAAAGATCCTAAGATATCCAATTTCAGCAGATGACCAAAAAGATCGACAAACACCAGGCGGCATACCGCGGCGATCATAAAAGCAGCCGCCATCAAATACTTATTGGACAAGAAAGAAAATGTTGTTCCCAAGCAAATCAGTATGGTAAGAATATACCAAACAAATGCGATCACGATATTGACTGTGCCGCCGGACAAGCATGCCCGAATGATCATCACCAGACACAAAACACAGCCCATAATGCCATAGACCGGCACTGCCGGATAACGCATCCCCCGCAGCATAAACATAAATGCAGCGCTGATAAGCAGCGGTAGCGCCATACCAAACAAGGCTTCCATGCCATCCAGCCGGCCAAAATCCACTACGCCGAAATAATATGTCATCAGCAGCAAAAAGGACAGACCGGACATCAGCGCAGATGGCGCGATGGAATTACTCTTAAAACGGATAACATACCGGGCAGATCCGCCATTGATCAGATCCATAAGTTATTCCTCCTCTGATTCGCCGATGTGAATGCTGACGCCGTTGACCTCCACATCTTCATCGGCATTGATCAATATGTATTTTACGCCGCCTATCACCCGTGTTTCGATCAAATCGCTTCGCTCCGGATCCACTTTGATAGACACGCTGGGGGTTTTGATCTCAAACCGATTGTTATTGATCACATTTTTGGGGTAAAGTTCTGCGTCCATGCCGAAGGTCTCGTCGTAGGCAACGGAGAACTTTGCCATATTTTTTTCCGGAACGCCGCTGCTGATCAGCGCGCTCTTGATCTGTTCCTTGGAGATCAAAAGCGGCTCGGCAACTTTGCTCTCTTTGTGCATATCGATACACTGGCAGATATGGTCGTGAACGGTCTGCACCACTTCCATACTGCAATTTTTCTCCAGTGAAGTGGTAAGCAAAGCCTCAAAAGATTTCTTCTGCTCAGCGGCGCTCTTGGGTGCTTCCACTTTAAACAGCGCATCCACCAGATTGGGGTGGCTGTTTTTTACATCGTGGGTATAGAACAGCGCATTGTAGATATTTGTCGCCCGGTTGTCAAAAGCCGGGAACAAAAATCCCATTTCCGGAGCGCAAACCTCATAAGCCAGACCGCCGTCGTGGAACTCTTTTTCCTCTGCCACATAGCGCAGCGCTGGTTTTTTCTGCTTCACGGGGCACACTGCGCAAAGGAGATAGGTATAGGTCTCGGAAGATGCATCGGCCTGTTCCTGACCGTCTTTGCTCTTAAAAGGCACATCGTAACTGTCGCAACCAATGAGTATCAAATAGTTATCCTCAAAGGTAACAGATTCGATCACCTTACGATAGAAAGCCATACGCACATCGTCATCTTTTAAGCCGGTGCTGCGCAATTGCATCAGCATTTTATGTTCCGGACTGTCTGCGACCTGGGCGGTACGGAAAGAGATATCAATGAGATTTTTTCCCAATGTGCCGGACAGAGAACGCTTCATCACGCTAAAATACTTCTCCGCCTCATTTTCCGGCATCATACCGGTAGACTGCCGAAAACTGGAGATGATCTCCTTTTGTGGATTTACATAGCAGCCGTAAATAGCCGTCATATTACTGCGGTCGCGACGGACGCGCCGCCGGATCTCGCCAATTTCTTTTTCGTTCATAGTTCCCTCTTACGCCTCATTTTTCTTTTCCCAAAGGCAATTCCAGTTCTGGATAAAGTATTCCACGCCGGAATACACCGTTGTAAGCACGATCACGGCGATCACGACCCAATCCAGCCAATCAACTGCCGGCAGACCCATCATAACACACAGACCGACCATGGTGCTTGCGGTTTTGAATTTGCCGCTTTTGCCGGCGGCAATCACCGTACCGTTGCCCACTGCAACCAGGCGCAGACCGGTGACAGCAAATTCCCGGGTCAAAACAATCAGCAGCGCCCAGGCAGGAAATCTGTCCCACTGGCAGAACATCACCATTGCGGCAATTACCAGCAATTTATCCGCAAGAGGATCTAAAAACTTGCCGAAATCGCTGACCTGGTTATACTTTCTGGCTATATGACCGTCCACATAGTCTGTCAGACTGGCGATAATAAACACCAATAGCGCACCCAACATCCAGAGACCAAATGTATCGTCCGCAATATACATCAGCGCAACATAAATTGGAATCAGCGCAATGCGGATCAATGTAATTTTACTTGCTGTTGTCATAAGTCATTCCTCCACAATATAGCCGGACAAGTCGCCATCGATCAGACCATCGATACAAACTTTCACAAATTCGCCCTCTGTAACCGGTTCTTCAGAGGCGATCCAAACTCTGCCGTCGATATCAGGAGAGTCGGCAAATGTACGACCATAGAATTGCTCAAAATCCTCGTCATAGCCGTCAACCAACACCGTAATGGTCTTTCCGATCATTGCGGCATTATATTCATCCATAATGCGAGACTGCAATTGTTCAATAAACTGCGCCCGTTCCTGGGCAACGGATGCCTCCGGGAAATCCATTTGAGCGGCAGGTGTTCCCTCCTCCGGAGAGAACGGGAATGCGCCTACGCGCTCCAAGCGCATATCCTTTAAGAATTCACACAGTTCCGCAAATTCTGCTTCCCCCTCACCGGGCAAACCGGTGATCACACTGGTACGCAAGATGATTCCGGGAATCCGCTGACGCAATTTTGCAAACAAAGTTCGCAGATAGGCGTTATCGCCCCGGCGGTTCATCAATGTCAGAATTTTGTCGTTACAATGCTGGATGGGAATATCCAAATATTTTACGATCTTCTCCTCCGATGCCATCACATCGATCAATTCATCATCAATTTCGTCGGGATAGGCATAGTGCAGACGCACCCAACGAAAGCCTTCGATCTTGCACAGTTCCTGCAGAAGTTTCGGCAGCAACCGCTTGTGACCGGGCAGGTCTGTGCCGTAACGGCTGGTATCCTGTGCGACCACAATGATCTCCTTAACGCCGCTGTCGGCAAGCAATCTTGCCTCATAGAGAATATCGTCCATACTGCGGCTGCGGAATTTGCCCCGGAGATAAGGAATAATGCAGTAACTGCAGCGATTATCACAGCCTTCTGCAATTTTCAGATAGGCATAATGTTCCGGCGTGGTAAGAATACGGCCGGTCTCCTGCTCCGGCGCATCGATAGAATCGAATTGCTGCACTGTTTCCTCTTTCAGAAGGTTCTCGATAGCCGGCACGATCTGCGTATAACTACCAGTACCTAAAATACCGTCCACTTCCGGCATCTGCTCCATAATTTGATGCTGATAACGCTGGGATAAGCAACCGGTAACCAAAATTTTGCCTACCAATCCTTGTTGTTTCAACTGACCTACGCGCAAAATATGGTCGATTGCTTCCTCCTTGGCTGGATCGATAAAACCGCAAGTGTTGATAACCACCACATCACAATTCACTACATCGGCGCGCACCTGAAAGCCTGCCTCTTGTACGCGATACATCATCCGCTCGCAATCCACTTGATTCTTGGCGCAGCCAAGAGAGATAAATCCAATATCTGCCATTATATTTCCTCCGGGAAATCGTCTGTATTCATCGACAGTTTTTCTAAACCACGGCGAATCGTTTGATAACTATGTCCTTTTCTGATCAACGCATCGATGGCTTTTTTACGCATCTTCGGATCGTTATTATCTGCAATATGGCTGCTTAAATATGCCATAATCGTATCCATCTGCTCCGGATAGTCTGCCAGCGCTTCCTCCCAGAATTCCTTAGGGATCCGCTTTTCATAGAGTGCCTGCTTTGCCCTGGCAAGGCCATAGCCTTTTCCGATGCACCGTTCTACGATTTGGTTTGCCATTTTTTGGTCGTCCAGCAGATCCAGTTCGCTCATCCACTCTACAGCCTTGCGTGCCTGCGCCGGGTCTTCGCCTTTTTGTACCAAGCGCCGCTCCAAGTCTTTTTTTGAAACGCTGGATGCGGAGATGATGCGCACCGCCCGCATTTTGGCGGACATCTCACCAGCAGCCCTCTGCAACGACGCCATCTGCTTATCATCCAGTTCCATACCGGCATAGAGACCGAAATCCCCTACCGTCTGCGGATATAAGCGCATCAACGTGCCGTCTTCAAAACGCACTGCGTGCCTCCCTGCCCGGTCGGGCTGGGAGGCAACAGAATCAATTCTCATCATCGAAATCGTCCGCATTGACGGCTACAGGCCGCTCTGCCGCTTTTGCAGGTGCGCGGACTGCGCTGCTCTGTTTCATCAGATTCTCCCGAACCTGCGCTTCCACAGTCTCAGCAATGTCCGGATTGGCTTGCAGGAATGTCTTTACACTATCCTTGCCCTGACCGATCCGCTCTTCGCCCATGGAGAACCAACTGCCGCTCTTCTGGATAATATCCATCTGCACAGCCATATCCACCAATTCGCTCCACTTGCAGATGCCCTGGCCGAACATAATGTCAAAATAGGCTTCACGGAAGGGAGGCGCAACTTTGTTTTTCACGACTTTTACACGGGTACGGTTGCCGATTACATTGCCACCCTCTTTGATGGCTTCCACACGGCGCACATCCAAACGGACGGATGCGTAGAATTTCAAAGCATTGCCACCGGTGGTGGTTTCGGGATTGCCGTACATAACGCCGATTTTCATACGCAACTGGTTGATGAAGATAACAACGCAGTTTGTCTTGGAGATAGAGCCTGCCAGTTTCCGCAGCGCCTGGGACATCAAACGCGCCTGCACGCCTACGTAACTATCGCCCATTTCGCCCTCGCTCTCCTGCTTGGGGCCCAGAGCCGCAACGGAGTCCACAACAACGGCATCCACAGCGCCGGAGCGCACCAGCGCATCGGTAATATCCAAAGCCTGGTTGCCGTTATCCGGCTGGGAGACCAGCATATTATCCGTATCCACACCCAGTGCGGCGGCATAAACGGGATCCAGCGCATGCTCTGCATCCACAAAAGCCACCTCGCCGCCCATTTTTTGGACCTGCGCTAAAATGTGCAGCGCAAGGGTGGTCTTACCGGAGGATTCCGGTCCGTAGATCTCAATAATTCTGCCCTTGGGAACACCGCCAATACCCAACGCTGCGTCCAGTGCCAGAGAACCAGTGGGGATCGCATCTACCTGCATTTCGGAACGATCGCCAAGACGCATAACAGCGCCTTTGCCGTGTTCTTTCTCTATTTGCGCCAGCGCGGTCTGTAACGCCTTCTTCTTATCGGATACATTGGAATCCAAACTCGTTTTCTTTGTAGCCATGATGATCAATCCTTCCTCGCATATTGGGCAAGTACTGCCCTTTCGATGTTATTATAATCACTGGTTCGGTCCAGTATAGTGTACATATTATTTTCCAGGATCCGGCACACATCGTCCCCCTGCCCCATACCAAACTCAAAGCAAAGACCGCCGCCGGGTTTCAGAATTTTCTGATATTTTTTTGCGATGGCACGGTAAAACTTAAGTCCGTCATCGCCGCCGTGAAGGGCAAGATGGGGTTCAAATTTTTTCACACTATCCGGCAATTGGGTCATTTCCTCCGAGGTGATATACGGCGGGTTGGAAACGATCAGATCGAATTCTCCCAAGATGCCGGGTGGGTCAGAAAGGGCATCTGCGCTGACGCACGCCACTTTAGAAGACAACCGATTTCCGATCACATTTCGCTTTGCCACAGCCATTGCCTCTTTCGAGATGTCCGCCAGTACGACCCGCGCCTGGGGAACATTTTTGGCAACTGCCAAGCCGATACATCCGGAGCCGGTGCAAAGATCCAGCACCCGGGGCGCTTCCAACCGGGAAGCAAACTGAATGGCAAGTTCTGTCACGGGGCAGGTATCATCTCTGGGGATCAGAACATTTTGATCCACATACAATTGGACACCGTAGAACTCCCATTGTCCCAAAACATAAGCAAGAGGCTCTCCATTCAGCAGCCGCTTTACGCCATTGTCCACGCCTTCGCAGGCTTCTTCGTTGGCGTAAATATTCTGCTGGGTCAAAAACTGTTCTGCCGTTCTGCCGGTATAGTGACAAACAAGATTTCTTGCGTAAAAGGCGGCGGTTTGCATATCCTCTGCGGCAAGCAACGCTTTTCGCGCATCCAGATACAACTGGGAGAGTGTTTTTACCAAGTGTCTGCCCCCGCTTCCTCCGGAAGCACGGCTTCCAAAGCAGCAATGCCCACCTCGATCATTTCGTCGTCCGGTTCATTGGTGGTGAAATTCTGAAACCACATTCCGGGCGCTGTTAAAATCTTTGTAAACCAGTTATCGTTGCGACCTACCCAGCGGTTGACTTCATAACTAATTGCCACCACCAGGGGCAACAGCAACAGTTTAAAAGCGATCATTAAGATCCGGTAACCAAATGTGCCCCGAAGGAGCGCAAGATCCGGCGCAACAGCCAGCAAGCCGGAAGATGCAACAGAGAACACCAAAATGGACAAAATCATAACTACCAGCAAGAAACTTGTACCACACCGGGGATGCAGACGGGAATATTTCCGCACATTCTCCACCGTCAGTGGCTCTCCTGCTTCGTAGCAACGGATCGTCTTATGCTCTGCTCCGTGATAGGCAAAGACCCGCTTCATCTCTTTCATACGGGATACCAGCATAATATACGCCACGAAAATAGCGATACGGACAATGCCTTCCACCAGGTGAAGCAGCAGTGTGCTCTCGATCCACTGATCGAACAAACCACCGATCACCATAGGCAGTAGGAAGAAAAGACCGATGGACATAGCCAATCCCAGGAAAACGGAAAAGCCAACGATCAATTCCTGAAAGCGCTTGTTGCCCAACTTTTTCTCCAGCCAAATATCCAGTTTGCTGGGTTTTTCCTCCACTTCCTCGGGAGAGAGGTCTGCCGATTGCATCAACGCCTTAACGCCGGTGACCTGAGAGTCAAAGAATACCCGCACGCCGCGAATCAAGGGCCAGTTCTTTATGGAGTTCTTGGGCGGGATATTGCGGGCTTTTACATCCACGCAGATCCCGTCTTTACCCCGGACAACGATGGCATCCTTCTCCGGACCGCGCATCATAATGCCCTCAATCAACGCCTGACCGCCGATCATTGTTTTGAACGCCGGGCAGGTATTTTCCTTTTGTGTGTTCGCCATAATTTTTCCATCCTTATTGAATGGGAAGCCGTACTGTGACCAATGTGCCACCGCCTTCGGCATTTTCCAGTATCAGTTCACCGCTGTGCATCTCCACGATCTCGTCGCAGACAGCCAGACCAATGCCTGTACCTCTTGCCTTGGAACTTCCCTTATAAAACTTTTTCTTGACCAGAGGCAATTCATCCTCCGGAATGCCGGGGCCGTGATCCCGAATCTTAACGATCACAAACGCCTCGTCGCAGGTGATCTCCGCCTCGATTTTTTTACCTTCGCCGCCATGCTTTGCAGCATTGTCCAAAATGTTCAAAAACACCTGGCGAAGACGCTTCGGATCGCAGGAGATCTCCGGAATATCCTCGTCTGTATCGGTATATTCCAGTTTGATGCCATCCTGCGCCAACCGGCTGCCGTACATATAGACGGTATCTTCGAACTCACCGCGAATGTCGGTCAGTTCAATGTTCAGGGTCATTCTGTCGTCCTGGATCCTGGTGAAGTCCAGCAGATCCACCACCATTTCCGTCAACCGCGCAGTTTCTCTCTGAATGATCCGCATACCCCGGCGGGTGTCCGGATCCAATGTGTCGCTGGTCAACAGTGTTTCACTCCAGCCGGTTATTGCCGTCAAAGGCGTGCGTAATTCATGGGAAAGGGAGGAGATAAACTCTGTTTGCATTTTCTCGTTCTGGTTGATCTGTATGGACATTTCGTTGATGGCATCGGCAAGTTCGCCGATCTCATCGTCGAATTGGGTTTGGATCTGTGTACCGTAACTGCCACTGGTGATCTTCTTCGCCTTATCGATGATCTCCGCCAAGGGGTTGAGGATCGTGCGGATGTAGTAGTTACTGCTCATTAAAACCACAAACAAAACCGTCAGCAACGCAAACACGGACACCGCGCAGATGAAAATGATCTGCCGGTCGATCAGCGCTGTGGAAGTGACAAAGCGCATAACGCCAATCACTTCGCCATTGCTGTAGATCATAGGGCTGGAAACCGCCAATATCCGCTCGCCAGTTTGGGGGTTTTTGCCCTTAAATACATCGATATCCCGTGTGGTCATCGCTGTCATAATATCCGATGTGGTGGGGGCCTCTCCTGCCCACTCGCCAAAGGACGATATAACAACTTGTCCCTGGGTATTGATAAACTGCAATTCTACAGTGTCTTTGTCTTCGAAGGTTGTGGCGTATGTGATGCAGGACTGATAAAACTGGTTATAGTTCTGATTCAGGTATTCTGCAAAGAACTCCGTTGTGGTCTCTGCTTGATCCCGAAGGTCAGACTCAACAGCAGAATACCAATAGGCAGAGAATGCTGCCGTAACCGCCATAACGCACACCAGTCCCAGCGCGCACAGAACGCTGATGGTATTGATCAGCCAGCGGCGGCGCAGACCTTTGATATGCACCTTCAGCCAAATATCTTTTGCGGATTTTATGCGCCCCATTTATATCCAAAGCCCCATACGGTAGTAATATATGTCGGATTTGCAGTATCGTCCTCGATCTTGATACGCAAACGGCGGATATTCACATCCACGATCTTCAATTCGCCTTCATAGTCCTGTCCCCAAACAGCGGACAAAATCTCCTCACGGGCCAAGGCTCTGCCGGGATTTTGCATAAACAGTTTTAAGATGGAGTACTCCACCTGGGTCAGGCGAATGCGGTTTCCTGCTTTCTCCAGGGTATGGTTGCGGGTGTTCATCACAAAGGGGCCCTGGGACAGCATTTCCGTGTCCACGCCCTTGTCGCCACCAATACGGCGGTAAAGAGCATCGATCCGGGCAGTGAGTTCCGCCGGAGAAAACGGCTTTGTTACATAGTCGTCTGCGCCGGTCATCAAACCGGTGACTTTATCCATCTCCTGGGTGCGGGCAGTGAGCATAATAATGCCGATCTGCTTGCTTGTGGCGCGGATGCGGCGGCAGACTTCAAAACCGTCAATATCCGGCAGCATAATGTCCAAAATCGCCACGCCGATATCCGGATGCAGGCGCAGCATATCCAGCGCCTCCTGACCGGTACCCGCTTCGATTGCATCATAACCTGCCCGTTTCAGATTGATGACCACAAAACTGCGGATATTCACTTCGTCTTCCAAAATCAGTACTTTTTTCATATCCAAACACCTCTTACATCTCTCCGGTTTTCCAATCCTGTTGGATCAGGCGGAAACCGTTGATTATCGCATCCCGATTAATCCCCAATTCTCCGGCTTTGCTCTCCAGTTTCGCCGCATAGATCACGGCTTCCGTTTTCATCAGAACAAAGCGGTCTCTGCTGGTACTTAAAGTCTCTCTGTCTTGTCCCGCAAAGGCATAAATGGTGAAAATCGGTTCTGCATCAGCACCATTTTCATCGCAAAGGTAAAACTCAAAACTGTTACCTACAGGCTTCACGGACACCCGCTCTGCCCATTCTTTTTCCAGACGCATATACCAACCACCCACAAAATTGTGGAAGGTATAGAGTTTATTCTCCTCTGTTCCGTCGGACTTCATAGCATACCAGCAAATCAAGTTCTGCCGCTCTGCGGAAGTAATGTTGTCCAGCATGATCATATTGATCAGATGGGGTAGTTCCACAACGCCGTCGTCATCAATATCGTCTGCATACACATAGTAGTTGCGCAGTGTATGCACGCTGGTTCCGGACTCGCTGGAAAAGGTAACATTGGTCAGTGTATTGCCCACAAGGGCAAACACATCGGTAACGATGGTCGTTTCATCCACGGCGCTGGCAATATACACAGCCGGTTCACCGGTTTGCAGTTTGCCGATCAAAATTCGTTTCATATTGTCCGTTGCCTGAGACATATTCACTTCGTTTGACCGTTCTATCACGCCTTTTTCAATGCTGTAAAGTTCGGCGATGCCGCGTTGCTGGTCTGCGCCCGGACGCACCACAAACAGTTCGCTGTAGGCATCTGCATCCATATCCGCAGCCAGGAACTTTGTGTAGTTGGTTGCCACCATCTGGTGCATACCGTCTTCGCCATAGGCATACACCGCCACAGAACGGGGCACCTGGTCGCTGACCTGTGTACCTACGATCAACTCAAAACCGGGGTGGCTGTCCATCTGTACATATTCCACCTGGTCAAAAGCGGCGCCGTTACCGGAGATCGTATCAATGTGGGCAAATGCATCCTTCTGTTTGCCGAAGATCAAGATCTTCAGCGATCCTTCTGAGGATTCCTTTGCCTTGGCAAAGAGCAAATATTCCTGAACACCGTCACCGTTCAAATCTGCAGTCTGAACAGTTTGCCGGTTTTCACCTGACAAAGGTGCGCTGTAAACAAGGTCGGTCATAGCGCTGTCGATCACCGTTTGCAGGTTGTTATACTCTTTTGAGCGTTTCGGGATCCGGTACATATCTTCCACCGTTCGCCTGGAACATCCGCAAAGCGCCAATACAATGATCAACACCCACGCCAAAAACTTAATTTTTCGGTTCACAGTCGCACCTCCCTTCTAATTATTGTATCATATTGGGGCAAAAAAGGAAAGTTATTTCACCACAACATTTTCCTCGCCCAGAACCGCCCGTAGTTCTTTCAGCATCTTCTCATCCAAGGTACCGCGGGTACCTCTTCTTTGCTTGGTATCTGCAAAATATACCACCACCGGGCTGTCACCGGGGAACATATTTAAGATCGCCCGGATCTTGGGGAACAGCACCTGATCCTCTGTAGGCAGACGCAGGTACAGTGTACCCGTAAGCACCACAGGTTTTGTTTCCTGCTCTGTGATCAGAGGCGCACTTTGGGTATAATCCGAAATGGGGCGCGCCCGGTTGATCACGATCTGGGGTTCTTTATCATCCCGCAGAGACAGGCGTCCGGTGATCACCACCGGTTCGTTTTCTTTCAAATAACTACCAAATTCGCTGAGCACATTGGAAAATGCCAACATTTCAATGGCTGCGGTATCATCTTCCACCGTTACATAAGCCATCATAGAATTGTTGCGGGTGGTCTTCATCTTCACAGACTGGACAACACCTGCCACACTGACGATCTGATCGTCCCGGTAAGTATTTTCCTCATCCATCAGTTTTCCCATTGGGATAACGTGGGTGTTTTTCAGCAGATGCCGGTAATCGTCCATGGGGTGACCGGACAGGTAGATTCCGGTAGTCTCTTTCTCCAGGAGCATCAAATCGGCTTTTTTCATCTCTGCCAGTTTGGGAATGGGGATCGCCGCAGCGGTATCCGCATCCTGGAGCATTGTGAACAAGCCCATCTGCCCTTCAATATTCCGTTTCCGGGAGGATGCGATGCTGTCCATCATGGCATCATACACCGCCAGCAGTTCGCTCCGGTGATGTCCAAAGCAATCCATTGCGCCGCACTTAATAAAATTCTCAACTGCGCGCTTATTTAGTTCGCCTTCCCCCATTCTCTGGATAAAATCTTCCAAAGAGCGGAACGGTCCGCCTTCTTCCCGCTTGGCAACCATACTGCGGATCAGCCCTCTACCCACATTCTTCACAGCGCCAAGGCCAAAGCGAATGGCCTCCCCTTC
>JAZQBF010000262.1:0-3960 GCA_045545615.1 Faecousia sp. | reverse complement strand
CGCAGGGTGTTGATGGTCTCGCCGCCCTTCCACTTGCGATCGTTCACATCCTCGGTGGTACCCATAACGGTGATGTTAGCCTGACGGGGACGAGCGCGGACATGGTCCCAGTCGATGAAGTAGATGTGTGCAAACTCGCCGCCGTCCAGAACGCCGTCCTTAATGGTCATGGTCTCGCTTCTGCCGAAGAAGACAGAGCGCAGGTGACCGTCGGTGTTCATAGAGGTGTAGTTGCCGGGCTCGTCAACATAACGGCCAAACTGTGCGTGGATGGGGCCGGGGTGACGGTAATCGCCCTCGTTGGTGTAGTCGGGGATCATCTTACGCATAATATCCAGCAGATCGTGCTGCAGATACTCCAGATCGAAAGAGTCGATATCGTGGGAGGACTCCTGAACCATAACGGAGCAGGTGGTGTGATGGGAAGCAATGCAGACAGTGCCGTTCTTGACACCAGACTCCTTCACGATCGCCATAACTTCCTTGGAAATGTCGTGGAAGGTGGGGATCCAGCCGCGGGACTGCAGTTCCAGTTCTTTCTGATAAACCTTAAATTCCATTTGTATGTTCCTCCTGAATATTTTATTATACTTTTTTTCTTTATTTAAGCACACTCTATGAGGTGCTATTTTACTTATTCGCCGATGATCATTACCTGTACAGTTCTGGTGCGGCCACGGGTCTGATCCCAATCGATAAAGTGGATCCTTCCGAACTCCCCTAAGTCCATCTCGCCGTCCACGGTGACGATAGTCACGTTTCTGCCGATGATAGAAGAACGTAGGTGGGCATCGGTATTGTGGCAGCCAAAGTTATCTTCGCCGTGTTCTTCCGCAAAGACCAGCGCCTTCTGACCGGGGTGCAGGTACTGACCTTCATAACGGCAAGTGGGAATCCAATCTTCAAAACAGTTCACAAGATCCTGCTGCAATGTCTCCAGGCCGGTCATAGACATATCGAATGCGCACTCCTGGGTAATGACAGAACAGGTAGTGTGGTGGGAATAGACCACAACGATGCCGTCCTTGATACCGGACTTGGCCGCAATTTCCTTGACTTTGTCGGTCACATCATGGAAAGAAACCGCTCTATGACGGGATTCCAGTTTGAAAGATTCCTTAAATACCATTGTTTAACCCTCCAGTTTCTTCAGGTCGTCTGCTGCCCGGCGGGTCGCGGCGATCATTTCATCGATCATCGCAATGGGGTCTTCCGCGTTCATAATACCGGAGGCTGCGCCTGCGGCTTCAGAACCTGCCATAATGAAATCGTAAACCTGCTGGCCATTGGTAATGCCGGCGGCCTGCTCTACCATAATGTCGGGGTAGATCTCTTTAATGACCTTGATAGAGTCCTTTACATAAGCCATAGGGCTGACGCCGTTGCCGCCGCCGATGATCTCCGAGGGTTCGGGATTGATAATGTCAGGATGTAACTGTGCGATTGCCTTCGCCTCTGCCAAAGTATCCGCGCAAGCGAAAACAAGGAAATCCAATTCTCTTGCCCGGTCGATGGTTGCCTTCATTTGGGGCAGGCTCATAGGCTTTTCACAGTGATTGATCACAACGCCCTGGGCGCCGGCAGCCTTCAAACCCTCAGGCAAGACATCCGCCATACCTCTTCCGGGGCGGAGAGTATCCATATAAGGTGCTAAAATGATCAGATTCTTTGTATGTTCCCGGACTCTGCGGATCTCCACAGCGGGACAGATAAACAGCACGTCGATATCGTACTTCTCAGCCGCCTTATCAGCCGCAATAGCATACTCCAGCAAGGTATCGCCGTAAACATAGTTCTTGGTACCCACTTCGAAATAAGGGGCGCGGATCACAGGTTTCACGCTTTTTTCTTTCATCACTTTTTTACACTCCCGTTATTATACATAATACTTAAAGATTTTGCAAGGCTTTTATAAATTTCGAAACAGTTTCGTAAATTCTCTTTTGACCCACGGTTTGGTTGGATCACCCTGTCCGGTACGGCTAACTTTTGATATCCCTCTTTGGCAGAGGAAAAAAGTCCACAACCTACACCCGCCATCACCGCCGCACCTACGCAGGCAAGATCTGCCGTTGCAGGGATGCGCACGGGCAAGCCGGAAATATCTGCCAGCATTTGACTCCACAAAGGAGACTTGGATGCGCCGCCGGCTAAGATAATTCCGTCTTTTGACGGTTTTGCCCGGAAAGATTCCATCATCCAAACTGTTTGGAACACCACGGCTTCCATAATGGCTCGCGCCAAATGGAAACGGTCGTGGGACAGATCAAGGCCGACAAAGGATGCCTTTTTAAAATTGTTTTTCAAGTCGCATAGCCCGGCAAAGGGGAAGAAAAACAGTCCTTCTTCTGCCGCTTTCCGAGAGGACGCCTCTTGGTTGATCCGGTCATAAGAAAGGATAGTGCCGTCTTCATCCACTGTCAGATTCTTTCGCCACCACTCCAAACAAACGCCACCGGAGGATAAGGAACGGAGGCTGCCCCACATTCCCGGCACTGCGGGAACTGACTGGGCTAGTCCCGATTCAAAATCCGGACCGTCTGAAAGGCTGGTGACCACCCAACTGGTACCGGAACCGATGAGAATGTCCCCGTCTTTACAAGCGCCTGCGCCCAAAGAAACGGCATATTGATCGTGAGCACCGGAAACCAAAAGAACATCTCCGGAAAGATCCATCGCCATTGCCGCCTCGGCAGACAGTTTACCAATGGGCGCGGCAGACGGCAAAACCAGCGGCATCATACTTTGCGTCACACCGGCATAATCCAGGATCTCTTGATTATATGTCCCTTTTTCAATATCCACAAATCGGCAGATGCCGGCATTGGAAATATCCACAGCCGCTTTTCCTGTCATACGCAGCGCAAGGTAGTCCGGCACAGACAGCACCCGGGCGATTCTCGCAAAGTGCTCCGGCTCGTTTCTCTTAAGCCAACGGCATTGAAGCGCAGGCATTGCAGTCGATGCGTTCCAACCACAGATGCGGTAGACATCCAACTCCGGTTTATCCTTTTTGAATTGCTCCAATTCTTCCACACATCGCTTATCGTTCCATACGATTGCCGGACGGATCACTTGATCATATTCATCCAGGAACACCGTTGTGCCGCCCTGGGTGGACATAGAAATGGCAACGATATTCCGCCGGATAGCGGGGTCATCGCTTACCTCTTTTACCGTTTCACAAACGGCGTTCCACCAATCGTTGGGATCTTGTTCACAAAATGATACTTGCGGTGTATGGATGGGATAGCCCCGGTATGCCTGACCGATGATCTTTCCGTCTTGCCGGAACAGAATGGTCTTTGTGCCGGTAGTGCCTACATCGATACCCAGTAAGTATTCCATAGGTCCTCTCCCCTTTTATTTGCCGTAGATAGACTTGCGGGCATCGTCCAGAAGTTTCTTGGCATTATTGTACATAATGTCTTCCACATCCAGGCGGCTGAGGTTCAGCGCCTTTGCTGCCCGCTTGAATGCCAGTAATTCTTCGTACATAAAAAATGTGATCTTCTCCGCCTCTTCTGCGGTCACTTCCCGCAGGTGGGGATCCTGCCCGGGATCGCCATAAAGGCCGGGAGGCACCAGATTGATATATGTACCGTTTTCCTCAATACGATGGGTACGCATACGCAAAATGGGCATATCGGAGCCAAAGAGTACATTCTTTACACCGGCGTGCTTGATCACCTGGGTGATGGCGTACTCGCAGCAGTTGGCGCTGAAATCGTAGAGGATATTGGGATTGGTATCCAACAGTTCAAAGGCATTCCCCACATCTTCCTTGGTATAGGCTCTGCCTACATGGGCAACGATCAATTTTACATTTGGAAACTCTGCTTTCAGTTCCAGGATCTGGTGCAGGTTTACCGGGTCTTTCAATCTGCCGTCACGAGGAATGTGCAGCATCACAATACCGCCGATCCGGTCCAGCATTTTCAGTTGATGCTTGGGGAAGAA
>JAZQBF010000261.1:0-7593 GCA_045545615.1 Faecousia sp. | reverse complement strand
TATATCAACCGCCAGTCTGCCCGCCTTCGTGATATTCACGAGATGTTTATGGATACCGGCTTGGGCAGAGAGGGCTACTCTAATATCGGTCAGGGGCGTATCGACGAGATCCTGTCTTTAAAGAGCGCCGACCGCCGTGAGATATTTGAAGAGGCGGCAGGTATCTCTAAATACCGCCACCGCAAAGAGGAGACCGAGCGGAAACTTGCCCATACAGAGGACAACCTCCTGCGTATCGGTGACAAAGTTTCGGAACTGGAACTGCAGTTAGAGCCGTTGAAGCAGCAGTCTGAAAAGGCGAAGAAATACCTGGAACTGAAAGAAGAACTCCAGGGCGTGGAAGTGGCTGTTTGGCTGGATACCCTGGACAAACTGTCTGCTGCCGCCCAAAAAGCGGAAGAGGACTATACCACCGCATCTTTCGTGTTGCAGCAGGCGCACGAGGATTTGGAAAAACTCTATGCCCAGGCAGAGGAAATGGGCGAATCTTTGCGCAGACGGGACGAGGAACTGGAAAACATCCGCGTCAAGGTCAGTATGCTGGATGCCAACCATCAGCAACTGGATGGACAGATCGCCGTTTTGCGCAGCAACGTGCAGAACAACGATGCCAATATCGCCCGCATTGAAGAGGAACTGAAAGGGCAGGAAGACCGCAGCGGCGGTATCGGCGCCCAACTGGAGCAAACCACCCAGCGCATTGCCCAGATCGAAGAGACGCTGGATAAGACCCGTCAGAATATTTCCAAACACCAGCAGGACTTGGCGGCGATGACTGCCAATGCCGAGGGTATCACCCGTCAGTTTTTGGAACTGCGGGCAAAAGAAGGCACACTTACAGCCGACCTGGCAGGCGCAGAGGCGGATATTCGCGGTCTGGAAACCAGCCTGGAAGAAAATAAAAACCGTATGGAGCAATTGCGCACCGACCTGGATTCCGGCAGCAGCCGTGAGCAGGAAGCCAAAGAAAATCTGGATGCCTGCCGCAAAGAACTCCGTGCTGCCCAGGATGAGGTCACAGCCGCAACCAATACCATCAATGGCTATAGCCTGCGCCAGGAAAACCGCGTGAAGCGCAGAGACGAATTAAGTCAAAAACTCCGCGATCTTACATCCCGTTTGGACAGCGTCCAGGCCAAGACCCGTGTGTTCCGGGCAATGGAGCGGGATTTTGAAAACTACCATAAGTCCGTCCGTGTGATCATGCAGGAAGCCCAGCGAGGCGCTTTGCGGAATATCCACGGTCCCGTATCCCGCCTGATCCGCACAGATGACGAATATACCGTCGCCATTGAGATCGCTCTTGGCGGCGCAATGCAGAATATCGTTGTGGATACAGAGGCAGACGGTAAAGCAGGTATCGCCCATTTAAAGCGTACCGGCGCAGGCCGTGTAACCTATTTGCCTTTGTCCACCATTCAGGGAAAAATCTTAAAAGAAAGCGGACTGGAATCCTGCCGCGGTTTTGTTAGTGTGGCATCGGAACTGATCGATTGTGAAGATTGCTACCGTAATATCGTTGATTATCTTTTGGGCAGAACTGTGATCGCAGAGGATATCGACAGCGCGATCGCTATGGCAAAAAAATACGCCCACCGCTTTAAGATCGTCACTTTGGACGGCCAGGTGATGAACGCCGGCGGTTCTATGACCGGCGGCTCTGTCAACAAAGAAGCAGGCATCCTCTCCCGGGCAAACGAACTGGAAAAACTCACAGCAGAGGAAAAAGATCTGACGAAAAAAGCAACCGATTGCGAATTGGAATTGCAAGAGGCGCAGCGGATCGTTGACCAGGCAGAGTTTGAGATCAATGCGGCAAAAGACCAACTTCGTGAGGCAGAAGACCAGGTCCTGCGCCTCCAGGGCCAGGAAAAACAGCACGAGATCCTCCACGATGCCATTACAGGGGCATTGGCATCTGCCCGCAGAGAGTGGGATTCCCTCCAGGAAAGAGAACGCAACGACCGTTCCCGCTATGCTGCCCATGAGACAAAGATCCGTCTGTATACCACAGAATTGGAAAAGACAAGAGTTTCTATCGCCGCTTTAGAGGGCAGTCAGGAAGAAACATCCCAGTCTATGGCAGGTGTTACCGAGGAACTGACTGCGCTGAAGACAGAAGAGGCTGCTTTGGATGCAGAGCGGAATACTGCTTTGAGCCATATTGCCGACTTGCAGCAACTGCAAACCGCAATGGAAGGCGATCGGGAAAAGAAAATGGCATTGATCGATGCCATTCGTGATGATTCCCGCCGCCAGGAGGCAGAGATCGAAACTCTCTTGACCCGCCAGCAGGATAATGCTGCAGAGACTGTGGAAATGCGCAAGGAAATGGGCAGAGTGCTGGCTGACCGGGCAGAGGCAGAAGCCACCAAGACCCGCAGCGAACACGAAGCCCAGGAGAAGAATAAAGACATTCTCACCAAAGAGCGCGCCTGCGCTTTGCTGGAGAATAAAAAGACGACCACTGCTATGGAAGAGCGGCAGATCATCGACAAACTGTGGGATTCTTACGAACTGACCCCCGGTACGGCTGTGGAAAAACGCGGTGAGATCGAATCTGTTGCTGCCGGCAATCGCCGCATTGGCGAACTGAAGCGGAAGATCGGCGCATTGGGTACGCCCAATATTGGCGCTATCGAGGAATACGCCCGTGTCAACGAGCGGTATACTTACCTTGCTTCCCAGCGGGACGATGTACTGAATTCCAAGCGGGAACTGGAGACCATCATTCGCAATATCACCCAGGAGATGACCACCATCTTCGTGGAAGAATTTAAGAAGATCGACCACTATTTCGGCATCACCTTTGAGGAGATGTTCGGCGGCGGTAAGGGTCAACTGATTCTGGAAGACCCGGAAGAGCCGCTTACCTGCGGTATCGAGATCCGGGTGCAGCCTCCCGGAAAGCAAGTTAAGACCATTACCTTGCTCTCCGGCGGTGAGAAGGCGTTTGTTGCCATTGCGCTGTATTTCTCCATTTTGAAGGTGCGTCCTACGCCTTTCTGTATGCTGGACGAGATCGACGCCGCTTTGGACGACCGAAATGTGGAGCGGTTCGCTTCCTATCTGCATAACCTCAGTAAAAAGACACAGTTTATCGTTATTACCCACCGTCGTGGTACGATGGAAGCCTCGGATGTGCTTTACGGTGTTACCATGCAAGAGCAGGGTGTTTCCAAACTGTTGCGTCTGGATCTGAATCAGATGGAAGAATATTTGGGTATTATGGAGTAATAAAATGGGATTCTTTGATAAGATCAAGGCAGGCTTAACCAAGACCAGAGATGCGCTGGGCGCAACTTTGAGCGGTGTGTTCACCGGCTTTTCCGAAATTGACGACGATTTTTACGATGAGTTGGAAGAAAGTTTGATCCTTGCGGACTTGGGCGTGGAAACCGCCCTGAAAGCCACGGATGCGCTGAGAAAAGCGGTGAAGGAGCAAAAACTGAAAACCCCCGACGAGGCAAAGACTGCCCTAAAGGCGATCTTGGTGGATATGCTGCAAGTGGGCGCGGCAGAACTGGATCTGTCAGCGAAGCCTGCGGTGATCCTTGTGATCGGCGTCAACGGCGTGGGTAAGACTACCACCATCGGTAAGATCGCTACCCAATTGGTATCCCAGGGCAAAAATGTTCTGCTGGTAGCGGGCGATACTTTCCGTGCCGCCGCTGCAGACCAACTGGAAATCTGGGCAGAACGCGCCGGCGCATCCATCGTCCGGCAAAGCGAGGGAGCAGACCCTGCTTCTGTGGTTTATGACGGCATCCAATCTGCAAAGGCAAAGAAGGCGGATGTGGTGATCGTTGATACTGCAGGTCGTTTGCACAACAAGCAAAATCTCATGAACGAATTGGGTAAGATCAGCCGTATCGTTGCCCGGGAACTGCCGGAATCTTCCAAGGAAGTTCTGCTGGTGTTGGATGGTACTACCGGTCAGAACGGTTTGATTCAGGCGAAACAGTTTAAGGAGATCGCAGGTGTTACCGCCGTTGCGTTGACCAAATTGGACGGCACTGCCAAGGGCGGTATTGTAATCGCTGTGGCAGATGTTTTGCAGATCCCGGTGAAATTTATCGGCGTAGGCGAACAGGCAGACGATCTGATGCCTTTTGAAGCCGAAGCCTTTGTGGAGGCATTGCTGTGATGAAAGTGGTTTTGGCAAGCAAAACCCGCCATAAATTGGTGGAGATCAGCAAGATCACGGAAAAATTTGATATAGAACTGGTGCTCCAATCCGATCTGGGCGTGGATATCGATGTGGAAGAAACCGGCACTACCTTTGAGGAAAACTCTCTTTTAAAGGCAGAGGCGGTAATGAAAGCAACCGGTATGCCTGCTCTGGCGGATGATTCCGGCATTGCGGTGGATGCGCTGAACGGGGAACCGGGCGTATACTCTGCCCGCTATGGTTTCGACGAATCTTTGGACGATTGGGGCAGATTGGAATTGCTGCTCAAAAACACCGAGCATGTTCCTGACGGTCAGCGCCAGGCGCAGTTTGTTTGTGTTATCAGTTTCGTGACTCCCGACGGTAAAGTGATCCAGGCAAGAGGGGAGATCCACGGTGAATTGACCCGTGCCCCTGCCGGGGAAAACGGATTTGGCTATGACCCCATCTTTTATTATCCGCCTTTGGGTAAAACCACGGCTGAATTAAGTCCCGAGGAGAAGAATCAAGTATCCCACCGGGCAAACGCACTAAAACTTTTTTACGAGAAAATGAAGGAGGCCGGCTATGCTGACAAGTAAAGATAGAGCACAGTTGCGAGCCCAGGCAAATACACTGGAAACCACCTTGATGGTGGGCAAAGGCGGCGTGACCGATGCGGTGATCGCCGAAGCGGAGAATCAATTGGATTCCCGGGAACTGGTAAAAGGAAAAGTCCTTGAGGGCGCAATGATGACCGCCCGTGAGGTCTGTGATGAACTTTGTGAAGCCACCGGCGCTGACGGCGTTGCTGTGATCGGCACAAAATTTGTCATTTACCGTTTCAGCGAAAAACTCCAGGCACAGCGCAATCAGACCGGTAGAGCAAAGCGGAAACCGGAAAAGGTAAATCCCGTGCGCAAAGGCGCCCAGGCACGCCGCCAGGCGGCGAAAAAAGTCCGGGAGCAGCGCAATCAGTACTTCCGCCAACAGGCAATTGACAAAGCCATTGAGCGAGAGCGGGAAAAACAACTGAGAAATCAAGATTGATTGCATAAAGGAGGACGCTATGGAAAGGATCGGCATTTACGGCGGAACGTTTAATCCACCGCACCTGGGGCACATTCGTGCTGCAAAATGCGCTGTGGATAGCCTTGGTCTGTCTAAATTACTGCTGATCCCATCCTGTGTGTCGCCCCATAAGCAAATTCCCGGTGATTCTCCCACGCCCTCTCAGCGGCTGGAAATGCTTTCCTTAACTGTTTCCGGAGAAGAAAAAACAGAAGTCAGCGACCTGGAACTGCGCCGGGGCGGCGTCAGTTTTACCTATGAAACGGTTTTGACACTCCGGGAAGCGTACACGGATGCAGAACTTATCCTGCTGATGGGAACGGATATGTTCCTATCTTTTGAAACCTGGAAAAACCCGGATGTGATTTTGAAAAATGCATCTCTCGGTGTTTTTTATCGGGGAGAGCGGGGAGAGAAGGAGAATATCCTCGCCAAAAAAGAAAAAATGGAAAAAATCGGCGCTAAGGTATACCTTGTGGAGAATCCGGTAACGGAAATATCCTCTACCGACCTGCGCAGAATGCTGGTTTTAGGCTGCGCAGAGGGCTACCTTGCCCCGGAAACATTAAACTATATCCAAAGGTATCACCTTTACGGCGCGGAAAAGAATTATGAAGGTCTTTCCGAAGACGAACTGGAATCCGTTGTGGTGGGGCTTTTGAAACCCTCCCGTGTCAACCATGTCCGCGGTTGCCGCCAGGAGGCAGTAAAGTTGGCAAAATTCTGGGGCGCAGATGAAACCGATGCCGCCAGAGCGGGACTTTTGCACGATGTGACCAAGGCGCTGGATGGACCTTTGCAAATACATCTGTGTCAGTGTTATGATGTGCCGCTGGACGAATTCTCCAGGCAGAATCCCAAAACCCTCCACGCCCTCACCGGCAGTTTAGTTGCCCAGCGGATTTTTGGAGAGAATAAAGCGGTGGTAGAGGCGATTCGCTGGCATACCACCGGTAAAGCAGATATGACACTGCTTGAAAAAATCATTTACGTGGCAGACTATATGGAACCCAACCGGGACTTCCCCGGTGTGGAAAAACTGCGGCAACTGGCATACAGCGACATTGACGCTGCCTTGCGTTGCGGCTTGGAAATGACATTGGATATGCTGCGCAAACAAGGAAGAGAAATTTCCCGCCAGTCTGACGAGGCTCTGCGGTTTTTGAATAACAAATAACGAACATCCCCGGAAAGGAAGATATAAATGTTAACAGCAAAAGAAGTTGCCTGCGAGGTAACAAAAGCACTGGACAGCAAAAAAGGTATGGATATCAAACTCCTTCGCATCAGCGATGTGAGCAGTCTTGCAGATTATTTCCTGATCTGCACCGGTACGTCCAATACCCATGTTAAGACTTTGTGTGATTATGCCGAGTACACCCTGGAGCAACTGGGCGAGCCTATGCTTGGCCGTGAAGGTCATCGGGGCAATAGTTGGGAATTGCTGGATTACGGCAGCATCGTAGTCCATGTTTTTACAGAAGAAGCAAGAGAATTTTATGCGCTGGAACGCCTTTGGGCAGATGCAGAGATTGTGGATATCAGCGATATTATTATTGAAGAGTAAAAGAGGTAGTCACTATGAATTACGATCATTCCGCCGTTGAGGCCAAATGGCATAAGTATTGGGAGGAAAATGATACCTTCCATACAGATGTGTGGGATTTTTCCAAACCCAAGTACTATGTGCTGGATATGTTCCCGTACCCCTCCGGTGTGGGTCTGCATGCAGGTCATCCGGAAGGCTATACCGCTACGGACATTATGTCCCGTATGAAGCGGATGCAAGGTTACAATGTTTTGCACCCCATGGGTTACGACTCCTTCGGCCTGCCGGCAGAGCAGTATGCAGTCACCACCGGTAACCATCCCAACGGCTTTACTCAGGAGAATATCAAGACCTTCTCTGGTCAGTTGAAAGAACTGGGATTTGACTACGATTGGTCCAAGTGTATTGCAACCTCTGACCCCGATTTCTACAAGTGGACCCAGTGGATCTTTAAGAAACTGTGGGAAGCAGGCTACGCCAAGCGGATCGAAATGCCCGTAAACTGGTGCGAGGAACTGGGTACTGTCCTTGCTAACGATGAAGTTGTCGATGGCAAGTCTGAGCGTGGCGGTTATCCCGTTGTGAAGAAGAATATGATGCAGTGGGTCATTGACCAGCCTGCATTTGCAGAGAAACTGCTGGAAGGTCTGGATGAGATCGATTGGCCCGAATCCACCAAGGAGATCCAGCGGAACTGGATCGGAAAATCCACCGGCGTAGAGGTGGACTTCAAACTGGTGGGCGGCGGCGAGTTCTCTATTTATACCACTTGTATTGAAACTATTTACGGCATCACCTTTATGGTTTTGGCTCCCGACGGCAA
>JAZQBF010000260.1:0-6924 GCA_045545615.1 Faecousia sp. | reverse complement strand
ACAAATTAAAAATTACGAAGCAAAATTAGAGCAAAGTGAGACTGGTGTCGTTATCCTTGTTGGTGACGGCATTGCTCGATTCTCCGGCTTGGATAACTGTATGGCAGGCGAATTGATCGAATTCCCCAACGGCGCATACGGTATGGCGCAAAACCTGGAAGAAGATACCGTTTCTGTTGTTATTCTTGGCAACGATAACGGCATTAAGGAAGGCGATACGGTTAAGCGAACTGGCAGAGTTGTATCTGTGCCTGTCGGCAAAGGGTTGATTGGTCGTGTTGTGAATGCCTTGGGCGAACCTATCGATGGCAAGGGTGCGATTGAAGCGGAAACCTACCGCCCCATTGAAAGCCCTGCGCCCGGCATTATTGAAAGACAACACGTGAATGTGCCGCTGCAGACCGGTATCAAGGCAATTGACGCAATGATCCCCATTGGTCGCGGTCAGCGTGAATTGATCATTGGTGACCGTCAGACCGGTAAGACTACTATCGCCACAGATACCATCCTGAACCAAAAGGGTAAGGGTGTCATCTGTATTTATGTTGCCATCGGTCAAAAGCGCTCCACTGTTGCCCAGATCGTGAACAATTTGACGTTGGGCGGCGCTATGGATTATACCATTGTGGTGTCTGCAACTGCTTCCGAACTGGCGCCTATGCAGTACATTGCACCTTACGCAGGCTGTGCCATGGGTGAGCATTTTATGCACCAGGGCAAGGATGTGTTGGTCATTTATGATGACTTGAGTAAGCATGCTGTTGCATACCGTGCAATTTCGCTGTTGATTCGTCGTCCTCCCGGACGCGAAGCATATCCCGGCGATGTTTTCTATCTCCATTCCAGACTTTTGGAGCGCGCAGCACAACTTTCTGATGATTTGGGCGGCGGCAGTTTGACTGCGCTTCCTATTATCGAAACCCAGGCAGGTGACGTTTCTGCCTATATCCCCACCAATGTTATCTCCATTACCGATGGACAGATATTCCTGGAAACTGAATTGTTCAACGCCGGCGTTATGCCCGCGGTTAACCCCGGTATCTCTGTGTCTCGTGTTGGTGGCGATGCTCAGATCAAGGCGATGAAAAAAGTTGCCGGCTCTTTGAAACTTCTCTACTCCCAGTATCGTGAGTTGCAGAGTTTTGCACAGTTCGGCTCTGATCTGGATGCAGATACGAAGGCGAGACTTGCGTTGGGTGAACGGATCGTTGCCGTTCTGAAACAAAAGAACAATGCGCCTGTTGAAGTTGCCCATCAAGTCTGTATTCTCTATGCAGTTGTTAATGGATATTTGAAAGATCTTCCCGTTGAACGAATTCCGGAATTCGAAAAACGGATGCAGGAGTTTATGGATAATCGCTATGCAAACGTTCTTGAGGCGATTCGTTCCACCGGAAAACTGGAAAAAGAAACAGAGGAAAGCATCCAGACTGCGCTGAAAGAATTGCTTGCGGAATTTGTTGTAACTGAGTAAGGAAGGAGGACCGCCATGGCTGGTGTTTCTACGAAAGAGATAAAAAATCGGATACGGAGTATGGAATCTACAAAGCAGATCACAAAGGCTATGGAAATGGTTGCTGCTTCCAAACTTCGCCGGGCGCAGGCGCAAGTGCAAAATTCCCGCCCGTATTTTGAGATCCTTTTTGATACCATTCAAAATATTGTTGCATCCAATCAAGACTTTTCATCTCCTTATTTGATGGAAAGAACTGTAAAGAAGACGGCTTATATCGTTATTGCAGGCGATAGAGGTCTTGCAGGTGGATATAACAGCAATGTGCTGAAAATGGTAATGAACGAGATTGCAGATAAAGATGTATCCGTTTTTCCTTTTGGCAAAAAGGCTGTGGATTATTTTACGAGCCACAAAGTTCCAATTTTGACCTCCAAATATGCCTTAGCAGAAAATATTTCCCTCGGCGATTGTTTTACTGCGGCAAAAGGATTGTGCAAGCGGTATTTATCTGGGGAATTTGATGAGATCCGTATTGCCTATACAGATTTTGTTTCTGTGTTGTCGCAGAAACCTGTATCTATGCGTCTTTTGCCCCTTGTTCAAGGGGATGATGCCGTTTCTTCTGATTCGGACATTCTTTATGAACCCAATGCAGTAGATGTATTTGATGCAATCGTTCCTGAGTATCTCGGCGGCGTTGTTTATGGCGCTTTGTGCGAAAGCCGTGCTGCAGAGCAGGCTGCCCGCCGTACGGCGATGGATTCTGCTACCCAGAATGCCGAAGATATGATCGCAGATCTTAGCCTGAAGTTTAACCGGGCAAGACAAGCGGCGATCACCCAGGAAATTACAGAAATTATTGCAGGCTCTTAAGCCTGATGCAAGGAGTTGAATCCAATGGCTAATTATAAGGGAACAGTGATCCAGGTTATGGGTCCTGTTTTGGATATTCGCTTTGATGATGAGTGTTTGCCTGAGTTGCTTAACGCCATCGAAATTCCCTTTGGTGAAGGCAAGATCGTCGCAGAGGTTGCACAGCATATCGGTGACAATGTTGTGCGTTGCATTGCAATGAGTTCCACCGATGGTCTGCAGCGTGGCGCAGAAGCGATCGATACCGGCGCAGCAATTGCAGTTCCGGTAGGCGATGAGTGCTTGGGTCGTGTTTTTAACCTGCTTGGTCAACCGATTGATAACAAAGAGGCTGTGCAGGGAGCAGACAGATGGCCTATCCACAGAAGCGCGCCTGCCTATGAAGATCAAAAACCCGCTACAGAGATCCTGGAAACAGGCATCAAAGTTATTGACTTGATCTGCCCCTATGCAAAGGGCGGTAAGATCGGTCTGTTTGGCGGCGCTGGTGTTGGTAAAACCGTTTTGATTCAGGAACTGATTTATAATATCGCTACTGCACATAACGGCTATTCCGTATTTACCGGTGTTGGCGAGCGTACCCGTGAGGGTAATGACCTTTATAATGAAATGACTGAGTCCGGCGTTATTAACAAGACTGCCATGGTCTTTGGTCAAATGAACGAGCCTCCCGGAGCCCGTATGCGTGTTGGTCTGTCCGGCCTTACAATGGCAGAGTATTTCCGCGATGTGAAGCATCAGGATGTGCTTTTGTTTATTGATAATATTTTCCGCTTTACCCAGGCAGGTTCTGAGGTGTCCGCACTTTTGGGTCGTATGCCTTCTGCTGTTGGTTATCAGCCTACACTTGCTACAGAAATGGGCGCGCTTCAAGAGCGTATTACCTCTACAAAGGATGGATCTATCACTTCCGTACAAGCAGTTTATGTGCCTGCTGACGACTTGACTGACCCTGCGCCTGCAACCACATTCGCCCACCTGGATGCCACTACGGTTTTGGATCGTGGTATTGCTTCTCTGGGTATTTATCCTGCGGTTGATCCTTTGGATTCCACATCCCGGATCCTTTCTCCTGAGACTTTAGGTAAAGAACATTACGAAACTGCCCGTGCGGTTCAGAGTATTTTGCAGCGCTATAAGGAACTTCAGGACATCATTGCTATTATGGGTATGGAAGAATTGAGCGAAGAGGATAAGATCATTGTCAACCGCGCCCGTAAGGTGCAGCGTTTCCTCTCTCAACCTTTCCATGTTGCAGAGCAGTTTACCGGCTACAAGGGCAAATATGTGCCTCTTAAGGAAACAATCCGTAGTTTCAAGGAAATTATTGAAGGTAAACACGATCAGATTCCGGAATCCTATTTCCTCTACGCCGGCTCGATTGATGAGGTTGTGGAGAAATGGAAGGGTGATCAGAAATGAACACATTCCCGCTGAAAATCGTTACGCCTGACGGCATTCATTTTGACGGACAGGCAGAAGAACTGATCGTTCGTGCCACAACCGGTGATATTGGCATTTTGGCTGGTCACATAAACTGTGTCGCCCCTTTGGGAATGGGTCAGGCAATGGTCGTTGTTGACGGTCAGCGGAAATATGCCGCTTGTATTGGCGGAATGCTGTCTGTGGTAAATGGCAACGCTACTTTGTTGCCGACAACTTTTGAATGGTCAGATCAGATCGATCTGGAACGGGCAAAAGCCTCTGAATCTTGTGCGAAAACTGTAATTGCGGATAAGAATTCAACAGATGCGGAAGTTCGTTTGGCAGAGGCTCGATTAAAGCGCGCTCTGGTTCGCAAGAGTGTCGCGGAAAGAAAATAAATGTGAAAGAACGGCACTATTATAGTGCCGTTCTTTTTGTACAATGATGATATTATCTATCCGATTCTTCTTTGTGATAGAAGACTCTTTCCTGCGATTCGTTGCCGGCAAAACCGATATGTTTTGTGGCAAACAAACCGTAAAGATCGCTACAGCGATCTTCCAATTCTTGCCATGGGGAATCGCAGCGCTTTCCGATGTTTATGAAATAGTTGTCCTTGCGCGTGTTGTTTAAAACAGCGCGACCTTTATTATTAAACCCAAGTATACGGACATAAGGTGCAGGTTGTTTGATTTGATCATGGGTAATGCCGAGATATGCACAAATAATCATTCTGTCCAGCCGGGTGCGTGTATAGCGTTTGGATTTGGTTGCGCAGATAATATTCTCTAAAGTGGACTCTTTTCGGACTGAATGCATCAGTTTTCGCCAAAGTCCCTCAGAGCCGTAGGGAAGTGATTGAAAGTCAGATTCGTTCATACTGCGCAGTTTTGCAAGAATTGCCCGTTCGCCTGCTTTTGTGGTATGAACAGGAGCATTTTGAAACAGGCAGAATGCATCGGCTGTTGTGAAGTCTGCGTAATCCATTCTGCTTTCGATCAGCAATCGAATGGATGTTGCGGATGGATTATCATGATCAACATAAGTATCGTGATATTTTCCATCTCTTTGAATAGGCATGGGCTTCATTTTGCTCTTCTGATCTAAAATAGCCTTACAGTATTCGATAGCCAGAATGTCATTCGGACAAGCAAGTATATTCGTGGAACAACCGAGTTGCTCCAAAGCGATCTGACGGGCGGCAGGGAAAGAGATACCTGTTGCTAAAGCACCTTTCAGCGCAATTACATATTCCTCTGACAGCAGTGTATGGGCAACCTGTAAATAGGATTCCAAGTCGTTGCTCTCTGTGCCAAAGCAAAGATAGTCGCAAATAGGAGAGAGTATGGATACACCGGCAGATGCAAACCCTTCTGCGGAGGATAGTGCAGCGGTAATGGGCAGTTCCAAAACCAGATCAGCGCCACTTAAGATTGCTGCTTTTGCGCGGGTCATTTTATCAAAAACTGCCGGCGCGCCCCGTTGCACATAGTTGCCGCTCATTAAGCATACAATAACCGTATCGCTTCCGTGGGCAGAACGAATGAGATCAAATTGCTTTTTATGACCCTTATGAAAGGGATTATATTCGCAAATGATACCTACTATTTTCAAAAATAATCCACCTTTCATAAAAAAATTTGAATTAGGGCTTGAGAAAAAGAAGAAATTGGTATACAATAAATTTTGTTATGACTATTTTATCATAAGAATAGAAAAAAGGAAATATATTTTTAGGAGGAAGAATCCAATGAATGTTTTGATTATCAATGCGGGTAGTTCCAGCCTGAAGTATCAGTTGATGAACCCCGAAACCGGCGATGTTTCCGCAAAGGGGCTTTGCGAGCGTATCGGTATCGACGGTCGCCTGAATCACAAGGTTGGGGACAATAAGATTGTTAAGGACATTCCTATGCCCACCCACTCTGAGGCCATTGCTGCAACTTTGGCGATCCTGGTTGATCCTGTTGACGGCGTGATCAAGAGTGTTGACGAGATCGATGCTGTGGGTCACCGTGTGCTTCACGGCGGTATGGAGTTCTTTGATTCCTGCATTATTGACGATGATGTTATTACTGCTATCAAGAAGTGCATCCCTCTGGGACCTTTGCACAACCCTGCAAACTTGATGGGTATCGAGGCTTGCCAGAAAGTTATGCCCAAGACACCCCAGGTTGCCGTGTTCGATACTGCATTCCATATGACTATGCCTCCTAAGGCATATCGCTATGCGATCCCCACTGAGTACTACGAGAACGACTCTATCCGTCGTTATGGCTTCCACGGCACCAGCCACAAGTATGTTGCCCGCCGTACTGCTGAGTTGGTTGGCAAGAAGGAATTCAAGATGGTCAACTGCCATCTGGGTAACGGTTCCTCTATGTCCGCTGTTAAGGACGGCAAATGCCAGGATACCACTATGGGTCTGACTCCCTTGGCTGGTGTTCCCATGGGTACCCGCTCCGGCGATATTGACGCTGCTGTTGTTCAGTTTATTTGCAACAAGTACGCTATGAGCGTGGATGAGTGCCTGAATATGCTCAACAAGAAGTCCGGTATGCTGGCGATTTCCGGTATTTCCTCTGACTTCCGTGATTTGGAAGACGGCGCTAAGAACGGCAATGAAGACTGCGCACTGGCTCGTGAAAAGTTCTGCTACGAAGTTGCTAAGTATGTTGGCGCATACGCAGCGGCTCTGAATGGCTTGGATGTGTTGACCTTTACTGCCGGCGTTGGTGAAAACGACGGTGCTGTTCGCGCTAAGGTTTGTGAGTACCTTGGCTTCATGGGCGTTAAGAACGATCCCGAACTGAACAAGAAGCGCGGTGCGGAACTGAAGATCTCCACTCCCGATTCCAAAGTGGAAGTGTGGGTCGTTCCTACCAACGAGGAATTGATGATCGCGCAGGATACTGCCGAACTGGTTAATGCTGCAAAATAATTTACACTGGGACGGAGATTTTCTCCGTCCCATTTTTATGGAGGATAATATGATTTCTGTTGCTGATCGTTTTTTGGAATATGTAAAGTTTGATACCCAGTCGGATGAATTCTCGGAAACTTGTCCCTCTACCGAAAAGCAGCGGAAACTGGGCGAATACCTTGTTTCCGAAATGCAGAAAATTGGCATTAAGGATGCCTATATCGATGAGGATGGATATGTTTACGGT
>JAZQBF010000259.1:0-2330 GCA_045545615.1 Faecousia sp. | reverse complement strand
ATTTCCTACACCACTTCTCCTGTCCACACCCACGCCAAGTACGTGGAAATGGTCAAGGAACTGAAGGAAATGGGCGCTTCCACCATCTGTATCAAGGATATGGCCGGTATTATGGGTCCCCAGGAGGCTTACGATATGGTCACCGCTATCAAGGACGCTGTGGACCTGCCCATCGATCTGCACACCCACTCCAACACCGGTCTGGCTTTCATGACTTACCTGAAGGCTGTCGAGGCTGGCGTGGACATCATCGACACCGCTATCTCTCCCTTCTGCGGCGGTACTTCCCAGCCCGCTACCGAGACCATGGCTTACGCTCTGCGTCAGTTGGGTTACGAAGTGGATCTGGACGATACCTGCACCAAGGCTATGGCGGACTACTTCAAGGGTGTTCGTGACGAGTTCCTGGCTGACGGCACTTTGATGCCCAAGTCCATGGCTACCGATACCCAGTGCCTGACCTATCAGATCCCCGGCGGTATGCTTTCTAACCTGCTGAGCCAGTTGAAGCAGATGAACGCCCTGGATAAATTCGACGAGGCTCTGCTGGAGACTCCCAAGGTTCGCGCTGACCTGGGTTATCCTCCTCTGGTTACCCCCACTTCTCAGATGGTGGGTGTGCAGGCTGTTACCAACGTCCTGCAGGGCGAGCGTTATAAGAAGGTCTCCAAGGAAGTCAAGGCTTACTGCCGCGGTGAGTACGGCATCACCCCCGCTCCCATCGACGAGACCATTAAGGCACAGATCCTGGGCGACGAGAAGCGCATCGAAGGCCGCTATGCCGACACCCTGGCTCCCGTTGTTGAGGCTACCCGTGAGAAACTGGCCGGTATCGCCAAGTCCGACGAGGATGTCCTTTCCTACATTGCATTCCCCAACCTGGCTGAAAAGTTCTTCGAGGACCGGAAGGCCAAGGAAGAGAATATGGCAACCTACACCATCGTTGAGGCATAAGGAGGTAGCAATATGTTGACTTCCGTTCTTCCCGCTTATTTGGAGAACCCCTCCATCGGCGGCGCCGGACTGATCGCCCTGCTGGGTTATGGCGTTGTTTTCCTGGGCATTATCGCGCTGATGATCGTTGTGATCATTATGGGCAAATGCTTCGTTGCCGCTGAGAATAAGAAAAAGGCAGCCGCTCCGGCGGTGGATGCGCTTGCTGCATCCGAAGCACCCAAGGCAGTTGCTCCCGGCAGCGCCGGCGAACTGAAACTGCACGATGTAGAGCCTAAAACCGCCGCTATGCTGATGGCGATCACCGCAGATAAAATGGGCAAGCCCCTAAACGAACTGCGCTTCATTTCTATCAAGGAGGTAAAGTAAAATGGTATATAAAATTACATTAAACGGCCGTACTTATGAAGTAGAGGTCGAGTCCGGCAAGGCTATGCTCCTTGACGAGTATGAAGCCATCGCTCCCGCTGCTCCCGCAGCCCCTGCTGCTCCTGCCGCTGCTCCCGCAGCCGCACCTGCCGCCGCCGCCGCTCCTGTTGCCGTCGGCGCAGGCGAGGCTGTCAACGCCCCCATGCCCGGCACCATTTTGAAGGTGAATGTCACCGCAGGTCAGGCCGTGAAGGAAGGCGAAGTCCTGTGCGTGCTGGAAGCAATGAAGATGGAAAACGAGATCATGGCTCCCAGAGCCGGCACCGTTTCCCAGGTGATCGCCGCCAAGGGTGCTTCTGTCAACACCGGCGACGCCCTGGTCGTCCTGGCATAAGGAGGGCGACCAATGATCAATGTTGGTGAAATTCTGCTGAAGATCTGGAATGATTCCGGCTTTGCCGCTATCTTCTCCGGCTTCCTGGCAGACAACGGCTGGCAGAGCCTGGTGATGCTTGCCATCGCCTGTGCGCTTCTGTACTTAGCCATTGTGAAAAAATTCGAGCCGCTGCTTTTGTGCGGTATCGCATTCGGTTGCTTGCTCAGCAACCTGCCCGGCGCTGGTCTGTATAACCAGGAATTGTGGACCAATTTTATGGATGCAAACCACGAGGCTTACCACTCCTACGGCACCATTCTTCGGGAAGGCGGCTTGCTGGACTTCTTCTATATCGGTGTAAAAACCAGCATCTACCCCTGCCTGATCTTTATGGGCGTTGGCGCTATGACCGACTTCGGTCCTCTGCTGTCTAACCCCAAGAGCCTGCTGTTGGGCGCTGCCGCGCAGATGGGCGTATTTGTGGCATTCTTCGGTGCGATCGCACTGAATCTGATTTCTCCCGCGCTGGGCTTCACCGGTCCCGAAGCCGCCTCCATCGGCATCATCGGCGGCGCTGACGGTCCCACTGCCATCTTCCTGACCACCAAACTGGCTCCTCATCTGCTGGGTG
>JAZQBF010000258.1:0-4534 GCA_045545615.1 Faecousia sp. | reverse complement strand
GTGTATGTTGCCACCGATACCGTCTGCCGCAACGGCTACCACGGTATGGCGCTGACTGAGAAGACCTGCGGCGCTTGCGCCCAGTGCTATTTGGGCATCACCGGCGGCATCTGCCCCATCGTAGACTGCTCCAAGAGCCTGATCAACGGTCAGTGCGGCGGCGCGAAAAACGGCAAATGTGAGGTAAGCCCCGATAAGGACTGCGCCTGGGCAAAGATCCAGGAGCGGTTGGAATCCCAGGGCCGCCTGGCAGAACTGACCGCCCAGAGTGTCCAGATCCGGGACTACAGCAAGATAAATCACAAGGTTATTCAGGAATATGTCACCGCCATTCGGGCAGAGCGGTTTGCCGGCTACTACGGCGGCATCCACCCCACCGAGCGCATCGGCGTCACCGAGCACTTAGTGCCGGTGGTCTTCCCCGCTCCAAAGACCGCGGTCATTCCCCTTTCCATGCACGCAGGCGCGCCCGCCAACCCCATTGTGGCTGTAGGCGACTATGTGAAAATGGGACAGAAGATCGGCGAAGCCGCCGGTTTCATCTCCGCCCCGGTACATAGCAGCGTCAGCGGTAAGGTCATCGCCATTGAAGACCGTCCCCACGCAACGCGCGGCACTTGTCCCAGCGTGGTGATCGAAAACGATTTCACCGACACCCTCTGTGAAACCGTGAAACCCAACGCCCCCCTGGAAGAACTGACCCCCGATGAGATCGTGAACATCGTCAAAGAGGCGGGTATCGTCGGTATGGGCGGCGCCGGCTTCCCCACCTATGTAAAGTTAAAGCCCGGCAAGCCTATCGACGCGGTTTTGCTCAACGGCTGTGAATGTGAGCCGCTGCTCACCGCCGACCACCGGTTGCTTTTGCAGTATGCCGACCAGATCATCTACGGCTTGAAAGCCATTATGAAAGCGGTGGATTCTCCCAAGGGCATCATCGTTATCGAGGACAACAAGCCGGACGCCATCGCTCTGTTTGAGGAGAAACTGGCAAGCGAAGAAAACATCCAACTGCTCACCGCCCGGACAAAGTATCCCCAGGGCGCAGAAAAAATGCTCATCAAGCGGGCATTGGGACGGCAAGTGCCCAGCGGCGGTCTGCCTGCAGATGTAGGCGCTGTGGTGTGCAACGTGGCAACTGCCAAAGCGATCTGCGATGCCATCACCAAGGGTATGCCCCTGATCGACCGGATCATCACCGTCACCGGCGACTACATTTCCCGTCCCAATAACTTTCTTGCCCGGATCGGCACCAATATGGCAGATCTGGTTGCCTACTGCGGCGGTGTCACCGACCCGGATGCAACGGTGAAAGCCGGCGGTCCTATGATGGGCTTTAAGCAGACGGATCTGAATTTCCCCATGATGAAAGGCTCCAACGGCATCGTTGCGCTGAACACCGACCCCGCCCAGGCGGTAGACTGCATCAAATGCGGTCGCTGTGTGGATGTGTGTCCCATGGAACTGAAGCCGCTGCACTTCCCCAAACTGACCGACGCCCAGGACTTTAAAAATCACAATGTAATGGACTGTATGGAATGCCGCTGCTGCGAAACCATCTGTTCTTCCAAGATCCCGCTGGTATCCTATATCCGCGCGGGCAAAAACGCAGTAAGGGGGATGAAGTGATATGCTGATGACCGTAATGAAATCAGAGGAAGAAATCCTGACTTTGGCAACGGGTAAGATCTTCGTGATCAACTGTTTCGGTTGTAAAGAAGTGAATGTCCCCGAGGCAGAGCACCAGGCAGAGCGTTTCATCACCGACCTGAAAAAGAGCGGACGGCTCACCGGTATGGTTTCTTTTGACTACATCTGCAACCCGGAATACTGGGCAGACCGTATGGCGAAATACGCCGCCGAAATTGAAGCCGCCGATACCGTGCTGGTATTCTCCTGCGGCGTAGGCGTGCAGACTGTGGCATCCCTGCTTCCCGGCAAACGGGTGCTCCCCGGCTGCGACACCTACCCCCTCCCCGGTTTCCAGGGTGTGACCCCCTTGGAGTACGACTGCAAACAGTGCGGCCAGTGCTATTTGAACATCACCGGCGGCATCTGCCCCATCACCGCCTGCTCCAAGAGCCTGGTAAACGGCCAGTGCGGCGGCGCGAAAAACGGCAAATGCGAAGTAGACCCCAATATGGACTGCGGCTGGGAGAAGATCTACCGCCGCCTTGCCCAGTTGGGTCGCCTGGACGCAATGAAATGCCCCACCCAACTGAGAGACTACAATAAATAATTGTAAGTTGACAGTGGTCAGTTGTCAGTTGTTCTGGCGGTAAAGCCACGAGAAAAATCATTTTGCATAGCAACTCACAACTTACAACTCACAACTAACAACTCAATATAAGGAGTTATTTATGAGAATTACAGAATTGTTTAATGACGGCCAGTTTGTGGTCACCGCAGAGGTCGGCCCTCCCAAGGGCATCGATGCCAGCCATGTGGTGGCAGAAGCCAAAGAATATCTCTCCGGCATCACCGCCGTGAATGTTACCGATAACCAATCTTCCGTCATGCGTATGGGCAGCCTGCCTGCCTGCGTGGCGCTGAAAAATGCAGGCCTGACCCCCATTCTGCAATTGACCTGCCGTGACCGGAACCGTATCGCCCTCCAGTCCGAACTGCTGGGCGCAGCGATGCTGGGCATTGAAAACATCCTCTGCCTCACCGGCGACCATACCACCATGGGCGACCATCCCGGCGCAAAGCCCGTATTTGACTTGGATTCCGTTTCTTTGCTGCACACCGTCTGCCAACTGGAAAAGGGCGTAGACCTGGGCGGCAACGAACTGGTGGGCGAAGCCCCCAAATTTGCCAAGGGCGCGGTGGTGTCCCCCTGCTCCGACAGCGTGGATGCCCAACTTGCCAAGATGGAGCGGAAAGTGATGGCTGGCGCGGAATACTTCCAGACCCAGGCGGTATTCGATTCCGAGAAATTCATCTCCTTTATGGAGAAAGCCAAGCAGTTCGGCAAGCCGGTGCAGTTGGGCGTGATCATCCCCAAGAGCGCTGGTATGGCAAAGTTTATGAACAACAATGTGGCTGGTGTCCACGTGCCCCAGCATATGATCGACGCCCTGGCTGCTGACAAGGAGCGGGCAAAGGCAGGCATCACCGGCGTGGAGATCGCCGCCCAGATCATTAAAGAATGCAAGCCCTACTGCCAGGGTCTGCACATTATGGCGCTGGGCTGGGAAGCAAAGGTGCCCGAACTTCTCAAACTGGCAGGTTTATGAGCGTAATAAAAAGGAGCGTCTTGCGGCGCTCCTTTTTATTGCCTAATTGTTGATTCCGGTTTATTGACAAAGATTGGTAGTTGTAGTAAGATAACACCGTTAATTATTCCCACATAAGAAAGGATTGTATCTTATGAAAGTTTTGTTGGTCGGTCCCGGTGGTTTCGGCAGACATTTTGTGGATCTTCTGCTGGATAACACGGATAAGGATATTGTTTTCGAAGGCGTTGTGGCAAGAACTTCCTGCCATCGGCGGGAAGATGTGGAGGCTGCCGGCGTTCCCTTCTACCCCACAGTAGAGGATTTTTACAAGGAACATACCGCAGACCTTGCCATCATCTGCACTCCCTCTTTCCTCCATTGCCAGCAGAGCATTTACTGCCTGGAGCATGGCTCTTATGTGCTGTGCGAAAAGCCTGCTGCGCCCACTTCTGAGGAATGCTATCAAATGATGGAAGCAGAAAAGAGAACCGGTCGGTTTATCGCCATTGGCTTTAATATGGCATTTGCCACCGGTACACTGGAACTGAAACAGGATATTTTGGACGGCGTATTCGGCAAGCCTATTTCTATGAAGACCATCATTCTCTCCGGCAGAAAACTGGAGTATTACGGTCGTGGCAGCGGCTATGCCGGCTGCATCTCCAAAAACGGTCACCTGGTTTTGGACTCTGTTGCATCCAACGCCTGCGCCCACTATGTATATAATATGCTCTACCTGCTGGGCGACAAGATGAATACCGCCGCCGATGCTAACCTGGAGCAGTGCGAATGCTACCGCGCCAACGACATTGAAAATTTCGACACCTGCACTATGAAACTCACCGCCGCCGGTGTTCCTTTGTATTTCGCCGCATCCCACGCAGCAGATATCGGCGTTCCCTACACCTACTGCTTTGAATTTGAAAAAGCCACCATCACAAAGAACGAAGATGGCGGCTACCTGGCAACATTCAAAGACGGCACAACCAAGGCATACCAACATCCCCTCTGCCACGGCGAAGCCAAGAAAACATTTGACTGCATTGATGCTGCCAAAAACGGTACTGCCCCTGTCTGCACCGTCAATACCACATTGCCCCATGTAAAACTCATTGAGGATATTTACAAGAACATCCCCATCACCAACTTCCCCGAGGAAGAAAAGGCATATTTCGAAGATAAGATCACCGTCCCCACCCTGGCGGACCGTATGCAGAAAGCCTACGAAAAAACTTGTATGCTCTCCGAGGTATAAAGCCGGATGCCCGGCCAGGCAAATTCGCACGAACATAGGGTGGTAGTCTTTCCTTCCG
>JAZQBF010000257.1:0-20680 GCA_045545615.1 Faecousia sp. | reverse complement strand
GGGACCGTCCAGGATCATCTGGTCGCCGGTGTAAGCGTGGATGGTGCACATAATGCCGGACTCGATGGGAGCCAGGTCGTTCAGAGCCTTAGCCATGGGAGCCAGGCAGTTGGTGGTGCAGGAAGCAGCGGAGATGATGTGGTCTTCCTTGGTCAGAGTCTCGTGGTTAACGTTGTAAACGATGGTGGGCAGATCGTTGCCTGCGGGAGCAGAGATAACGACCTTCTTAGCGCCGGCATCGATGTGAGCCTGAGCCTTAGCCTTGGAAGTGTAGAAACCGGTGCACTCCAGAACGACATCTACATCCAGTTCGCCCCAGGGCAGTTCAGCAGCGTTAGCCTTAGCGTAGATGGTGATCTTCTTGCCGTCGACAACGATGTTGTCCTCGCCAGCCTCGACAGTGTGAGCACCGAAGGGAGCAGCGTAAGCGCCCTGAGTGGAGTCATACTTCAGCAGGTGAGCCAGCATAGCGGGGGAGGTCAGGTCGTTGATAGCGACAACCTCGAAGCCCTCAGCGCCGAACATCTGACGGAAAGCCAGACGGCCGATACGGCCAAAACCATTGATAGCAACTTTTACAGACATGATAAATTCCTCCATTTAATAACTTACTGCTTTGCGCAGCATAATAGATAAACTCGCCTTGGGGAAAAGACCCCATACGGTGTCATTATACTATAAGAAAATTCCGTTGTAAAGTAGCGGATTTGTATAAATTCATCTTTTTTTTATCGAATTTAATTGATTTATGCGTCAAAAATCAGCCGCTTGAAAGAAGTTTTCCACTTGCTGTCGGGTTGCTTTGATACTTCCCTGGAAGAAACCCGGTTTGCCGCCACCCCGTCCGTCCAAGGCTTTCGTCATTTCACTGCCCAGAGCCTTTACATCGCCGCCGGGGCAGGCGAGGCATACATTATAATTCCCCTCTTCTCCGGAGAGGACCGCCGCGATGCCGCCGCAGGCGGTGGCGATCGCCTCTGCCAATTCCCGGACACCGCCGGGGGCAAGATCTTCTTCAAAATGCAGGCAGTTGCCGCGCCCGGTATAGCCGGCGGCAATGGTGGCAAATATCCGCTTTTGAAGACCCGCTGCCCGGAATTTTTCCTGGGCCAGGGCGTCGTTCATCCGCTGCGCTGCGCTGCCGGTCTCTAAAAGTTTAGCGCTGAACGCCTGGGAAACCAGCCGGTTTTGTTCATAGACCCGACTGAGCATAGAAAGGGCTTTGCCGCCGCAGGCCATTTCGATCCGGACACCCTGGTGGAATTTTACGCAGGAGAATAGTTTGATAAGACCAATTTCGCCGGTGCGCTCCACATGAACGCCGCAGCAGGCGCAGTTGTCATAGCCGGGGACTTCCACCACCCGCACCGGCCAGGGCAGTTCCTTTTTGCTGCGGTAGCCCACATTGGGAAGTTCCTCCGGGGCGGGATACCAACATTTCACCGGCAGATTTTTCCAAATCGCTTCGTTTGCCTCTTTTTCTATTTGGGACAGCGCCTCGGCGGGGATCATACCGTCAAAATCGATGGTCACCACTTCTGCGCCCATGTGAAAACCCACATTGTGGTAGCCGTACATCCGGTGAATGATGCCCGATACGATATGCTCGCCGGTGTGCTGCTGCATCCGGTCAAACCGGGCATCGTAATCGATTCTGCCGGAAACGGCGCTGCCTACAGGCAGCGCTTTGTCGCAAAGGTGGAGGATGCTTTCATCCTTTTCCCGCACATCCAGCACCTGGGCATCTCCTAAGACGCCGGTGTCGCAGGCCTGTCCGCCCCCCTCCGGGTAAAAGGCGGTGATATCCAAAGTTATCAGAAAGCCTTTTTCCGTTTCGGCGCAGCCGGTAACGGTGGCAGTGAATTCTTTCAGGTGGCAGTCTTCGTAATATAATTTCCTTGTTTCCATTGTAATCCCTCATTTGCTGTCATTGTCTTTTGAATATTGTAGCACAAGGGAAATGTGTTTGCAATGATAGGACATCTTGTCGATGGATTTTGTTTGGAAAAGAGCCTTGTTCGTGTTTTTTCTATGGAAAAACGCGGTAAAATTAAGAAAAAACCAAGGAGGACAGGCTATGCAGTGTCAGAAATTGAAAACCTATATGGAAACCGGGCGTGTGGTGTTTTTGCCCGCCCGTGCCATACGACCCAATCCGGAGCAGCCCCGGAAAGTGTTCAAAGAAGAGGCGTTGGAGGAACTGGCACAGAGTATTTGCCGCCACGGTATTTTGCAGCCGCTGTCTGTCCGCAGGGTGGGAGCGGGGTATGAACTGATCGCCGGGGAGCGGCGTCTGCGGGCAGCCCAAAGGGCGGGGTTGTCGGAAATTCCCTGCATCATAATGACGATGGATGACAAAGAGTCCGGGATGGCGGCGCTGGTGGAAAACCTGCAGCGGCAGGAACTGGATTTTATGGAAGAGGCAAAGGGCATCTGCCGGATGATGGATGTATGGAATATGAGCCAGGAGCAGGCGGCGCAAGCCTTGGGCAAAAGCCAAAGCGCCCTTTCCAATAAATTGCGTATTCTCCGTCACAGCGAGCGGGTCCTTCGGGCGATCCGGGAGGGAAATCTCACAGAACGCCATGCCCGGGCGCTTTTAAAACTTCCCACAGAGCCGGAAAAACTCAGCGCCATTTCTATGATCACCCGGCTGAATATGAGCGTTTCCCGGACAGAGCAGTACATAGAATCGCTCCTTGCCGAGCCAAAAGAAAACGCCCCCAAAGCCAATGTGGGAGCGTTTCTGAAAAATGTCAATCAAAGTCTTGCCCGGATCCAACTGAGCGGTATCCCCGCCATTTCCGAGCGAAGGGAGACCGACCGTCAGATCGTGCTGACCATAACGATACCAAAATAAATTGGAAGTTATAAGTATGTGTCCATTTGGGATATCAGGCACATATTTTCGCCGGTAATGGGGTGGGTAAATTCTATTTTGCGGGCGCATAGCAGTTGCGTGGATACGCCAAGATTTTTGGAAAAAGCCTGGGATTCTGCTGTACCGTACTGGGGATCGCCTAAAATGGGATAGCCCATATAGGCGCAGTGGACACGGAGTTGATGGGTGCGTCCGGTAACAGGGCGCAGGGACAACTTATTATACCCTTCGGTTCTTTCCAAAACTTCAAATTCTGTCACAGAGGGTTTGCCGGATGGATCTACATACCGCAAAAGGCTGGGCAGTTCCCGGCGGGCAATGGGGGCATCGATGATGCCACTGTTTTCTGCCGGTCCGCCGAAAACCAAGGCGTGGTAGGTTTTTTGCAGAGCGCCTTGTGCGTGCAGGTCATTGAAAAGGGCGTGGATATGGGAATTTTTCCCAAGCAATACGATGCCGAAGGTGTCCCTGCCCAGCCGGGTCACCGGGTGGAATGCGCAGTTCTGCCCGGTGGTTTGATAGTGGTGTAACACCCGGTTTGCCAGCGTACCGGTCATGGTCGCCCGGGAAGGGTGGATCAGCATACCGGCAGGCTTATCCACAGCCAGAATATGCTTGTCCTCATAAAGGATCGTCAAATCTCCGGGTTCTGCCGGATATTGGGGCGTTTCCTCGTCCAAAGGCACGGTGATCACATCCCCCGGCTGTACCGGATAGTCCGTATGTTGGGGCGCACCGTTGACAAACAACTTACCTTGCCATTTCAGCCGGTTCATCAGTCCGGTGGAAATCTTCATTTCTTTTTTCAAGATCGCGGACAGCCGTCCACAGCGATTTGCCGTATACGTTAATTCCATATTACCACCACCTTTTCTTTAAGTGAAAAAAGACCTCGCCAAAGCGAGGTCTTTTAAAAAATGCTGATTACAGAGCGCCCTTGACCTTCTCAACCAGAGCAGCAAAAGCGGCTGCATCCTGGATAGCCATCTCACTGAGGCTCTTGCGGTTCATCTCGATACCGGCCTTCTTAACACCGTTCATGAAGGTGGAGTAGTTCAGACCGAAGGGCTTAACAGCAGCGCTGATACGGGTGATCCACAGTCTGCGGAAATCACGCTTTTTCAGTTTACGGCCGACATAAGCATAGTTGCCGGACTTCATAACCTGCTGCTTGGCCATCTTAAAGTGGCGGGACTTGGAACCCCAGTAACCCTTAGCCAGTTTCAAGGTAGCATTTCTTCTTTTGCGCGTCATCATTGCGCCTTTAACTCTTGCCATTTCTTACATCCTCCTTCTCTTATTTGTACGGGATCATCTTCTTCACTACGGCTACGTTGGTCTGGTCAGCGTAAGCAGTGGTGCGAAGACGGCGGGTACGCTTGGTGTCTTTCTTGGTGAGGATGTGGCTCTTGTAAGCGCGTGCTCTCTTAACCTTACCGGACTTGGTCAGGTTGAATCTTTTCTTTGCACCGCTATGCGTTTTCAGCTTGGGCATAATATCGTTCTCCTTCCGTATCTTTGGTAATTGATTTACGAATTTACTTGCTGTTTTTGGGGGTGAGGAACATTGCCATAAAGCGGCCTTCCAACTTGGGGTTTTTCTCCATGTTGGCAACCTCGGTACAAGCCTCGGCAAAGTTCATCAGCAGTTTTTCACCCAGATTGGTGTGCGCCATTTCACGGCCGCGGAAGCGGACGCTGACCTTGACACGGTTGCCGTCGTTCAGGAACTTCTGAGCGGCTTTGATCTTAGTGTTCAGGTCGTTGGTGTCGATACTGGGACTCATACGAATTTCTTTGATCTCCACAACCTTCTGGTTCTTCTTGGCATCCTTTTCCCGCTTCTTCTGGTCGTAGCAGAATTTGGAATAGTCCATGATCTTGCAGACGGGGGGAACGGCGTTGGGAGAGATCTTCACCAGGTCCAGGCCCTGCTCCTCTGCCATTTCGTTGGCCTCTGCAGCGGACATAATACCTAACTGTGCGCCGTCGGCGCCGATGAGACGGATCTCCTTGTCGCGGATCTCTTCGTTGAGCTGATGATCTAACTTAGCGATGGTAAGCACCTCCATAAAAACAAAAAAGCGGATGGCAATCCATCCGCACATACTCACATTCCTCTCCTACCGGAAAGGCGGGAATATTAACCGTTTTGCTTGTTGCTTACGGTGAGGCGGACGTACAGCCTTCTTTATTACCCGCCTATCTTAACACGCAATAGCGCCCTTGTCAAGCACTTTTTTCTGCTATTTTTCCCCAGGAAACGCCATTATGTATTGCACTTGTGGAAAAAATATTGTACAATTCCTTAAAACAGAGATTTAAGGAGGCGGTCTTGTGCGGATCGTGATCAAAGTAGGAACTTCCACCCTTGCCCACAGTTCCGGGCGGCTGAATATCCGCCGGGTAGAACTGATGTGCAAGGTTTTAAGCGATTTGAAAAACGCAGGAAATGAGATCGTGCTGGTCTCCTCCGGCGCCATCGGTATGGGTGTCGGCAAGTTGGGGCTTGCCGGTCGACCCGGGGATATGCCCGGCAAGCAGGCGGCTGCCGCCGTAGGGCAGTGCGAACTGATGTATACATACGACAAACTTTTTGCAGAGCACAACCACACGGTGGCGCAGATCTTGCTCACCGCAGAAGATATTCAGCACGAAAGACGGAGCATTCATGTCCACGATACGCTGGATCGGCTTTTGCAGTGGGGCGTTTTGCCTATTATTAATGAAAATGATGCCGTGTCTACTGATGAGATCGGCATTCAGACTACCATCGGCGAAAACGATACCCTCTCTGCCATTGTGGCAAAGTTGGTGAATGCGGATCTTTTGATCCTCTTGTCGGATATTGACGGTCTTTACACCAGCGATCCCAAGAAAAATGAGGATGCCCGGCTGATCCCTACTGTGGAAGAAATCACACCGGAGATTTTGGAACTGGCTGGCGGCGCAGGCTCTTGCCTTGGTACCGGCGGTATGGCTACAAAATTGAAGGCGGCAAAACTGGTGATGGAAAAGGGCATCGATATGGTCATCACCAACGGGGAATACCCGGAACTGCTTTACGATCTGTTTGATGGAAAAGCCGTGGGCACACGGTTTATCGGAAGGAAATGACTATGACAACACGGGAAATTTTAGCGCTGGCAAAATCCTGCGCGCCGGCGGTTGGTCTGGCAGACACTGCCACCAAAAACCGGGCGCTTACGGAAATGGCCCAGGCGCTGATGGACAATGCCGAGAGCATTTTGACAGCCAATCAACTGGATATGGCGGCGGCGAAAGGTACAATCTCCGATGTGATGCTGGACCGCTTGCAACTGACTGATGCCCGGATCGCCGGTATGGCAGAGGGCATCCGCCAGGTGGCGGCGCTGCCTGACCCGGTAGGACGGGTACGCAGCAGCGTTACCAGAGAAAACGGTATTATTATAAATAAGGTGGGCGTGCCGATGGGCGTGGTGGCGATCATTTACGAGAGCCGCCCCAATGTTACTTCTGATGCGGCGGGGCTGGCGTTGAAAGCCGGCAGCGCCTGCGTTCTCCGGGGTGGCAAAGAGGCTTTCCGCAGCGCCGATGCCATCGTAAAGGCGATGCAGAAAGGTCTAAAAAAGGCAGGCATTGACCCCAATGCGGTGCAGTTGGTGCAGGATACCACCCGGCAAAGCGCTACAGAACTGATGACCGCTGTGGGTTATGTGGATCTGCTGATCCCCAGAGGCGGCGCAGGACTGATCCGCGCCTGTGTGGAAAATGCCAAAGTGCCGTGCATCCAAACCGGTACCGGTATTTGCCATATTTATGTGGATAAAGAGGCAGATCAGGAAATGGCGCTGGAGATTATTGAAAACGCAAAAACCAGCCGTCCCTCTGTATGCAATGCGGCAGAAGTGTGCTTGGTGCACCAAGATATTGCAGAGGAATTCCTGCCCAAACTGCAGAATCGGCTGAAAGACCGTGTGGAATTGCGTCTTGACCCCCAGGCAGCGCAGATCATTTCCGGCACACCGGCAGGGAAAAAAGATTTTGACACGGAATTTTTGGATTATATATTGGCGGTGGCTGTTGTTAAGGATGTTTCCGCTGCCATTGACCATATTGGGAAACATTCCACCGGCCACTCAGAGGCGATCATTACCGCAGATGCCCAGGCATCCAAACTGTTCACCGCGGCGGTGGACAGCGCGGCGGTGTATGTAAACTGCTCCACCCGGTTTACCGACGGCGGTGAGTTCGGCCTCGGCTGCGAAATGGGCATCTCCACCCAAAAACTCCACGCCCGAGGACCTATGGGGTTGGAAGAACTGTGTTGCTATAAATATGTAATTCACGGAGAAGGACAGGTGAGATAAATGGGTACATTTGGTTTTATCGGCGCTGGTAATATGGGCGGCGCATTGGCAAAAGCGGCTGTGAAAACGTTAGGCGGCAGCGTGGTGCTGTCCGATAAGGCAGAGGATAAGGCCGCAGTATTGGCGGCAGAACTGGGATGTAAAACCGCCACAGTTACGGCAGTTGCTGAAAATTGTGAATATATTTTCCTGGGTGTCAAGCCCCAGGTAATGGGGTATCTTTTTGAAGAAATTGCCCCCATTCTTGCCAAGCGGACAGACCGTTTTGTGCTGGTTTCTATGGCGGCAGGTCTGACCATCAGCCGTATCCATCAGATGGCGGGAGACGATTATCCCATCATTCGCATTATGCCCAACACCCCTGCGTCTGTGGGTGAGGGTATGATCCTGTATGCTACGGAAAATGTGTCTGAGGGCGAGGTTGCGACCTTCCTTTCCGGTATGGCAAAGGCAGGCAAATTCTGCGCCTTGACAGAAAACCTCATCGATGCAGGCAGCGCGGTGTCCGGCTGCGGACCTGCCTATGTATGCCTGTTTATTGAGGCGCTGGCAGATGCCGGTGTTGCTTGCGGTCTGCCCCGTCAGCAGGCGCAGGATCTGGCGGCGCAGACGCTGTTGGGCACAGCAAAACTGGTGCAGGAAAGCGGTCAGCATCCCGGTCAGTTGAAAGATGCAGTCTGTTCTCCCGGTGGCTCTACCATTGCCGGTGTTGCGGCGCTGGAAAACGGTGGTTTCCGGGGCACAGTAATGGAAGCGGTAAATGATGCCTTCCACCGCACCAAAGAATTGGGTAACAACTAAACAATGCCCTCTGGGGAAATCTTTCCACAGAGGGCATTTTGATTAATCCAGCGCGATGCCGAAATAAGTGGGACGTTCTTTGCTGTCTGTCAAAGGCAGATACATGGCAAAGGGCGTATCTCCCGGGGTGCGGACAACAAGTCTTTCCACCCCCAAAGCGGCGGCGATACCGCCTATATCCGGGCAATGACCCAACAACTCCGGTATAACCACATTTCCCTCTGAAGCAAAGAGAAAGCCGTCGCCTGCGTAGAATCTTGCCAGGTTGGAGAAATATTCCAGCATATCTCCGGCAAGACCCACACCGCCCTGTGGCAGAAACTGTTGCCGCAAGGCGGCGTATTCCTCTTTGGTCAGTTGCCCCAGGGGGAGAGGGGTGGTTGGGAAAACATCGGTCTGCGTGATACCGCCGAAATCTTGAAACCCAAATTTACGGTAATATGCCCGCAGAGCCGGGTCGGCAGGCACCAGCGCAGCGCCGTGATAGCCGAGATTTTGCAAATGCCGGCGGGTATCTTCCATCAGCGCGGCGCAAAGTCCTTGACCGCGGCGGCTTTTTTTGGTGGCAACGCCGTAAATATAAGCGATTTTCTTGTCTTCCCAGGGACAGTCAAACCAGTAAAGGGCGGCGACGAAACCATCATCTTGGATACACCGACACCGCTCCGGGGAAAATCCCACAGAGAAAAATGTATCGATCAAAATATCTTCATCCAAAAAGGCCTCTTTCCAGAGGGATTTCAAGTCCGGCAGTGAGGTAGGATCTGGCGATTTAATAATCATAGCCATCCTCCCGCAAGCATGCCCATATTTTCTCCGCCATGTGGTGGGGCAGATAGGAAAGTTTTGCTTTTCGCAGACCCTCCAAACCCATATCCTCCTCCCGGTTAAGGAAACGGATCTGCGGGTGCTTTTCCCGGAGATGCCGGGCAAAACCCTGATTGATGGCGGCATAGGAGCCGTTGGCAATATCCAAAGCCTTTTCAAAGTGAATATCAAAGGAATCCTCTGTCAATGGACTGCCCATAGTCATGGCGATCGGCGTATCCCCGTCCATCAACAGCAACCCCTCCATACCCAAATTGCCGAAATCCCGCAGCGCCTTTTCAATGGCGATTTTCTCCATAAGAAAATCCCCGTGGGGGTCAACTTCCAACCGCTGGGCATACCAGGTCTCTGTCAGCGCCTTTACAAGGGGCATATTCTCCTCTGTGATGGGCAGAAAACGGGCATCCGGATGGCTTTGCCAAAACCGGTTGGCGTGGTTGCGCTTTTTCTGATATTTTTTGCCTTTTAGATCCGCAAGATCATCGATGGCGTAAATATAGTCGAAACTGTCCCGGTCAAAGTGATAGTGGAAACGGTCAGGATACATCTGTTCCAGCCGTTCCCGGTCACTTTCAGAAAGACCGGTGAGGCGGCAGGGAATGCCCCGCTGGGAAGCATCGGCGATGATGGCGTCGATAGCGGTTTTCAAATCTTCGCATCCGGCGGGAAACAGATAGACGCTTCGCCGGTTGAACTGGGAGAAAAATACTAAGGTATCTCCCACGAAAGTCGCCGCTTGCCGACCCCACATATATAAGTTGCCGAAACTGTAGGCGCAGCCCCGGTGACCTGCCCGAAGCAAATTGGGCAGATACAGTTCTCTCTGGGAGAGGTCTATGGGTTTAAAATCCAGCAAAATGATTCACATCCTTGTGTTAGGTTGCCCTCAGAATAGGTGTTTATCCAATCGCCGCAGGCGGAAAGTGTAGTAAAAGGCGGTTCCCAAAGTAAGCATCACAGCCAGTTCGCCTATGGCTACATACATAGCGTTCAGCCAAAAACCGCCGCCCATATAAAAGGAAAGTTCCCAGCCTACCAAGAGGGCGTTGAAAAGGGCGGGAAGAACCATAGCAAGCAAAGGATAGCCTTTGATGCAGACCCGTCGGGTCAGATACATACCGCCGGTTGCCAATGCGGTGGCAGCAGAGCCAACCAAAATATCCAGAGGTAACGCCCCGGCGAAATTCAAATTAAACAGAATACAGCCTACAGTCAAGCCGGGAATGGCGGCGGGGGTAAACAGCGCCAGCACATTTAAGCACTCGCTGACCCGAAACTGAATGGCTGCGCTGGCAGAGCCGGGGAGCAGCAGGTTTTGCATATAGGAAAGCACTGCGTACAGCGCGGCAAGCAGTGCGCCTTGGGTCAAAAAACGGACATTTTTGTTTCGCATAAAGAACTCCTTAAAAGCAAAAAGGGCGCAGTCCGCACCCACCCACAAAAATGATCCGTAGTTTTGTTTACCGACAGGATGGTCACGAACTGTCCTATTAAATTTGTTCCAGTATATAATTTATCCGGGGAAAAGTCAACAGTTCCTTAAGTAAATGTTGACAAAGAGCCGCAAATGTGGTTTAATACTATACATATTTATGAGGGAGTAGCGACGCAGGAATTGTGTAGTCCGCCAACATTTCGATCGGTTGACCGGTCTGGCTGGCTTTTATCGCAAGACTCATGTAGAGGCAATGGCTTATGCATGAATTCCCGGCGTTTCCGTGCATAGCAATTGCGGCTATGGCGGTTTTTTATTGCCAATTTTCATAAAAGGAGTTTTTGTTATGCTCGAAATGTTACTTTCCTGCTTTGGTAATGCAGGGGAGGTCTATGCAGGCCTCTACAACAACATCTGGTTTGCGCTGGCATTTTTTGCTGTGGGCGCGTTGCTGCTGATCAAAGGCGGCGACTGGTTCGTGGACAGCGCATCCAACATCGCAAAGCGTTTCCGGGTACCGGAGATCATTATCGGCGCCACGGTGGTATCCATTGGCACCACACTGCCGGAAGTGATGGTCTCTGCCACTGCCGCTGTGGGGGGTAACGGCGCGATCGCTTATGGCAACGCAATCGGTTCGATCATCTGCAACACCGCTTTGATCGCCGCTTTGACCATTGCCATCCGGCCTGCTCCCGTAAACCGGAAGGCTATCACGATGCCGGTCCTGTTCTACTTTGTCAGCGCTGCCATTTATGTGATCGCTGCATATCTGTTCGGCGCATTTGACCGCTGGCTGGGCATCGTGATGCTGTGCGTCTTTGCCATCTATATGACCCTTACCATTCGCCAGGGTTTCAAAAATCCGGAGTCCGTGGAACACGAAGAGGAAGCGTCCGGCGCAGAGGGCTCTCTGGCAAAGGACTTGCTGGTACTTATTGGCAGCGCATTGCTGATTGCTATTGGTGCAGAATTGCTGGAAGGTTCTTCCGTTTCTCTGGCTACTATGGCAGGTATCCCTACAGAAGTGGTGGGCGTTACCATCGTCGCTCTTTGCACCTCTCTGCCGGAACTGGTTACTGCAGTTACCGCCCTTGCCAAGGGTCACGGCGCACTGTCTTTGGGCAATATCATCGGCGCGAATATCTTCAATCTGGTGCTGGTGTCCGGTGTTTCTGTTACCATTGCGCCTTTCAAAGTTCCTGCAGGCAGTACGCTCTTTGGCATGAACACCTCTTTGCTGCTGGAGATCCCCCTGATGGTAGGTGTGATGGCGCTGATGACGCTGCCTGCCCTGATCTGCAAGAAACTTTTCCGCTGGCAGGGCGCAACACTGCTATGCATCTACGCAGTGTTTGTGGTGTTGCAGGTGCTCATCGCCTTACATATCATCTGATTTTTTCTCCGCTGACTCCCGTCAGCGGAGAAATTTTATTATATCGATAAAAAAGTATTTACTTTTTCAAAACTATCGTGTATGATAGGGAAGAACAGAGTAGGAGACCTCGCGTAAAGTGCTGCCAAAATGGGGAGTTGTCTGGCAGACGAAGGGCAAATGCCCGCGATGAGGTATCCGCACCCGCTGACATATAGGATGACCTCCTTTATGCAAAGCGATACTCGGTCGGGTAAGCCTGCCGTTTTCCGCTGTCTTACCCCTTGGGTGTTATCCGTATATTACTCCCTTTGCGCCTTGCGCAAGGGGATTTTTTACGGAAACACAACAGTTTTGGAGGGATCACTATGAAAAAACAAACGAATTTTATGGCAGCCAAAGTGCTTACCGGCGCGGCGTTGCTGGCGGCAATGAGTGTGGTGCTGGCGCGGCTTCTGGCATTTGCGCCTATGCCCGATACCCGCTGGTCGCTGGACAAATTTCCCATCTTTTTGGCGGGCATCTTCTTTGGTCCGTTGGTGGGCGGAATGGTAGGCGCGGTGGCGGATATTACCGGCTGCCTGCTGTCCCCATACGGCATCAACCCGATTTTGACAGTGCCTGCCATTTTGTACGGCGTTGCCGGTGGCGCGATGCGTTTTTGGCTGGCGAAAAAACCGGGAATTTTGCGCCTTGCCCTGGCATATTTGCTCCCGGTGGTCATCGGTTCGGTACTGTATCAAAGCGCCGCTTTGGCATGGTGCTATAACCCGGCGGCGTTTATGCCGACACTGCTTGCAAACCTGGCAGCCCGGAGCATTCAGTTTATAGTTGTAGGCGCGGCAGAAGTGCTCATTATGTACGCCTTGATCCGCACCGGTATCTTTACCCGGTTGGGGTTGTGGCCGCCGAAAAAACGAAACAAAGGAAGTAATAAAAATGACGGTTGAACAAGCCATAGAATATATCCACAGCGTTTTTTGGAAGGGAAGCGTTCCCGGTTTGGGACGCACCCAGACCCTGCTGAAAAAAATCGGCAATCCGGAGAAAAAACTGAAATTTGTCCATATTGCCGGTACCAACGGCAAAGGCTCTACCGCGGCAATGACCGCATCCATCCTGCGCAAAGCCGGCTACAAGACCGGTCTTTACACATCCCCATATATCTACCGGTTTAACGAGCGGATGCAAATTAACGGCCAGCAGATCCCGGACGAGGAACTGGCGGAAATCACGGCGTGGATCAAGCCTTTTGCCGATTCTATGGAAGAATCCCCCACAGAGTTCGAATTGGTCAGTTGTATCGCCTTTGAGTACTTTATGCGAAACGGTTGTGACATCGTGGTGCTGGAAGTGGGCATGGGCGGCGCGTTGGACTCCACCAATGTGATCGATGTTCCGGAAGTGGCTGTGATCACCAACATCGGTCTCGACCATACCGACTACCTGGGCAGCACGGTGGAAGAAATTGCCCTCACCAAGGCGGGCATTTTCAAAGAGGGCGGCAGCGCCGTTGTTTACCGCAGTACCGAAAGCGTGGAAAAGGTCTTCGAGCAGGTCTGCGCCCAGCGGAATATGACCCTAAAGAAGGCAGATTTTGCGGGATTGAAACTTCACACCTGCGGCTTGGAAGGGCAAGTCTTTGATTGCGGCCACCGCAAGAATCTGGAACTGCCTTTGCTGGGCGACCATCAACTGCACAATGGGGCGGTGGTGCTTAGCATTGCCGATACCTTGATCGAAAAGGGCTGGAAGATCACAGAGCAAAATATCCGGGACGGACTGAAGGATGTTTCCTGGCCCGGTCGGTTCGATATTGTGTGGCGTGACCCCTTGTTTATCATCGACGGCGGTCACAACCCCCAGTGCATTGAGGCGCTGGTGAAAAACATTCAGGATTATCTTGCCGGGCGCAAGGTGATCGCCCTCACCGGCGTATTGGCAGACAAGGACTATGCGGATATGTATAAGCCGGTAATGCCCCTGGTGCAGGAATTTGTGTGCATCACACCCCCCAACCCCCGGAAACTGGATGCGCCGCTGTTGGCGCAGTATTTGCAGGAGGCAGGGGCAAAGGCAACTGCTTGCGATACGGTGGAAAACGGCGTCCGTATGGCAATGGAAAAAGCGGGAAGCGACGGTGTTGTGCTGTGCTTCGGCTCACTGTATACGATTGGCGATATACGCAACAGCCTGTATAAAGTTGTAAAATAATAAATTTCAGGACGCATGTTTTGCGTGCGGAAATTGACATAAGGCATATTTTTCAAGATAATAATCTAAAATGATAATAAGGAGAATTTATTATGCACATGCATCACGATCATATTGCCGGTGGCGAGCATAGCCACGAGCATTCCCATACCCATTCCCACGCCCACACCCACGACGGCGTGGAGCACACCCACGAGCATTCTCATGCCCACGAACACGATCATCAGCACCCCCACGAACACGAGCATCTTCATGGTCACGACCATACCCACGAGCACAGTCACGACTGTGGTGGCGATTGCCACGGCTGTGCAGGTGGTTGCCAGCATACCCCTATGGAAGAACTGGTGGCGCTGATGAAGTATATGGTGGGTCACAACGCATCCCACGCCAAAGAACTGGCAGACTTGGCAGCCCAGTTGGAAAAAGCCGGCAGCCACGCAGCCTATGAGCAGGTGATGGCAGCGGTGTCCGATTTTGAAAAGGGCAATATGCGGCTGTCTGTCGTGCTGGCAAGCCTGGAGGTAAAATAATTATGTGTCTTTCTACTGTCTATAAAAACAGCAAAACAGAAGATGCCATCATAATGAAAAATGTTATGAGCATCGAATGCGCCGACGGCGCAGTGACCCTCACCGACTTGATGGATCGGCAGATCACCGTGGAAGGTGTTTTGACAAGCGCCAATTTGGTGGATGGTTTTGTCATTGTAAAAACCGCATAAGGAGATAAGAATGCATTATCTAATCATATTTTTGGTGTCGATGGTGCCCATCATCGAACTCCGGGGCGCGATGGTCTACGCGGTGGGTTATGAACTGCCTTACATTCCTGCGTTGGTTACTTGTGTGATTGGCAATATGCTTCCGGTGCCTTTTATCTACTTTTTCGCCCGGAAATTTTTGTCCTGGGGCGTGAAACAGCGCTATATTGGCAAGATCTGCACGTTCTTTTTGGAAAAAGGCGAGCGGGCAGGTCAGAAGTTGGTGAAAGCCACCGGCAGAGGCGGCCTTTTTGTGGCGCTGCTGCTCTTTGTGGGCATTCCACTGCCGGGTACCGGCGCATGGACCGGTACATTGGGCGCAAGTTTTCTGAATATGGGCTTTAAGTCCACTGTTGTGTCAGTGTCTTTGGGCGTTGTTATGGCAGGCATCATTATGGCGCTGGTCAGCACTGGCGTATTTGCATTCATTTAAGGAGAATCGGTTATGGAAAACTGTATTTTTTGTAAGATCATTGCAGGGGACATCCCTTCTACCAAAGTCTATGAAGATGAACTGGTGTATGCCTTCCGGGACATCAATCCTCAGGCACCTACCCATATTTTGGTGATCCCCAAAGCCCATATCGGCTCTGTAAATGAAGTTACCGCCGAAAACAGCGGTGTGGTTGCCCATATTTTTGCGGTCATCCCGCAAATTGCCAAGGCAGAAGGACTTGCCGGCGGTTACCGGGTGGTGTCCAACTGCGGCGCAGATGCCGGGCAGACGGTGTTCCACCTCCATTTCCATATTTTGGGCGGCAAAGCGCTGTCTTTGGAAATGGCTTGACATTTCTGGGATTGGCGTTATAATAAACACAGATCGCGGAACAATTCCATCTTCGGGGTGCCGAAAGCATTCGGCTGAGATTAGGCGTGCACGCCTTGACCCGTGAACCTGATACGGTCAGTACCGTCGTAGGAAAAGATGCATAAATGAGATACTTTCGTGTCGCATTGCACCTAGACGGGGTTGCAATGCGATACTTTTTTATTTAGGAACATATTTGTTCCGGTTTGGAGGTATTTCTATGGAAAAACGTGAAAAAACCCGCCGCAATCTTTTGGCTCTGTGCGAAGGAGCGATCCTCATCGCTTTAGCAGAGATCCTAAGCCTGATCCCCCTGTACAAATATCCCTGGGGCGGCAGTGTGGACTTGGCAATGCTGCCGGTGCTGGTGTTCTGTGTTCGCTGGGGTTTCGGCCCGGCAATGCTGGTCAGTACTGCCCACGCCGTGTTCCAGTTTTTGCTGGGCGGCGGACTTTCCCTTGGCTGGGAGAGCATCATCGGCGATTACCTTGTGGCATATATGGTGTTGGGTGTTGCCGGCCTGTTTAAAGGAAAGTTCTATCTGGGCGCAACGGTCGCCTGTGTTGCCCGGTTTTTGGTGCACTATGTGGTGGGCGCCACCATTTGGGGACAGTATATGCCGGAAACTTTCTTCAATATGACTATGACCACCCCCTGGATCTACTCTGCGCTGTATAACGGCGCCTATATGCTGCCGGATCTTTTGATGGTGCTGGTTGCTTATTTCCTTTTGAGCAAAACACCGGCAAAACGGTATTTAACCGGCGAAAAACTACAATAACAGAAAATCCCACAGACAATCGTCTGTGGGATTTTTATTATTGGGCGCGGAAGACCGCCATACCCGGGGCATCCAGCGCCAACTGGCTTACCCGATAGAGCATCTGGGAAACCTGACCGCGGTTCAGGGTCTCCTCTGCATTCAGATGGATGCCGTGCTCCTCCATAGCGGTGAGAGAAACGGCAGCCCAGGTGGGCACCGCGCTCTCTTCTGCGTCAACAGAAACCTGCTCGCTTTCCAGAGTCTGCTGGGAGATGGAAAGATCCAGGGCGTTTTGCAGCATTACCGCCGCTTCTGCGCCGGTAATGGGCTGGTCTGCCATAAAAGAGCCATCCTCTGTTTCCGGCCAGCCGGCGGTAAGACCGCTGCGCACAGCGGCGGTCAGATAGGGGCGCAGCCACTGGGGCGCATCCTCAGGGAGAGAAACAGCGGCGCTGTCTTCCATGGGGATCTCCAGCGTCTGGATCACCATTGCCAGGAACTCGCCACGGCTGACGGTTTTGTCCGGATGGAAATATTCCTTGTTACCGATTTTCTCTCCTACAAACAGACCGGTGTTGCGCATCCATTCTGCGGAAAAGCGGCAATCCATACCAATGGTATCGGCATACTGCTTGGCGTCGGTGGGTTTCAGGATCTGCACCGTAACCGTTGCCTCCCGGGAGACATTACCGCCAGCGTCGGTGACAGTGTAGGTGAAAGAATCGATGCCCACCTTGTTTTTCTTGGGCGTATATTCAAATGTGCCGTCTTCTGCCAGGGTCACAGCGCCCCGCTTTGGCTGACGAACCAAAGTGTAAACAACAGCATCGCCCTCCGGGTCGATGGCGTTTAATTTATCTTTCAGGGGCAAATTTTTGTAAGTTTCCACAGCCACATCCTGGGCTACCGGGGCGTTATCTGCCTTGCCCCGGACGGCGATGGTCATTTGGGTTGCCTTTTCCACACGGTTTTCATAGATGGGCAGAAAAGTCACCACCGCATCCCGGTCCTCTGTTGTGCGCAAAGGGTTAAAGGTCATTTGGGCGATTTGGTCGGCGGTGAGAATATCACCGGGTTGCAGCACCCGGCATCCCAGCATTACCGTGCCGGTATCCGCCTGGGGAAGTCCGGTGATGCAGATGCCGGACAAGAGATCTTCGCCGGAAAAATCATCGGAAGAGAAACAATAAATATCATCGCAGTCCACCTCTGCCGCCAAGGCAACACAGCCAAGGCCCAGCAGCAGGCAAACCGCTAAAATAAGGGAAAGAAAACGAACGCGGAACATAAATAATCCTCCTGTATTTGGTCTACGGAGGTATTGTTTACCCACTAAGGCAGAATTATGCAAAAAAAGAGAAGGAGCATCAAACTCCTTCTCCAAAAAGAAAAGCGTGCATTGTGTCGTTTAAATAGGTGATGGCGTCTTCCCCTAATTTTTTCCGGATCACCGCCAGGGCGTCGCCGATATTGGGGGCGCGGCCTGCCATGTTGTGGCAATCAGAGCCAAGGAAATGAATATCGCCCACAGATAGCATCCGTAGCGCCTTGCGCCGATCCAGACCCTTCAGGAAAAATTGGGCGTTGCACTGAAACAGCGCCTGGTCTTCCAGCCAACCTTTATACCGGGAAAACTGGTCTTTCCGGGCATACCGCTCCACATGGGCAAGTACCGGCATCAGCCCTTGCTGCCGGGGGATGGCGCAAATATCTTCGATCATCCGGTCTGTCCACATACCAAAGGGCATCTCAACAAGAATCAGATCGCTGTCGCCAATTTTCAAAGCAGGCAGGTCTTCGCAGTGGCTCATAGAGTCAAAATACGCCACTTCCGCGCCCAAAAGAATGTTGGGCAGACCCGCTTCTTTGGGGAGGGATTCAAAAGCGGCGTTCCGCTGCGCCACAAAGTCCAGAGGCGCAGCATTCAGGGCGCTGAAATGGGGCGTTGCCACCACGGTGTCAACACCTTGCTGCGCCAGGGCGCGGAGCATCTGCAAAGATAACGCAATGCTGTCGCTGCCATCGTCTATGCCGGGTAAGATGTGGGTGTGAAAGTCGATCATAGTGTACTCCAAAAAGATTCTTTCTTTCAGTATATCCCCCGTGGGGAAGAAAGTCAAGATTTCACCTGAGAAGGGGAGATGCCCATATATTTTTTATAGGTGCGGGAGAAATAGGCGATACTGTCGAAGCCACACTTTTCCGCCGTTTCCGTGACAGACAGACCTTGCCGCAGAAACATTTCTGCTTGACGGCAACGCAACGCGTTTAGAAAGTCCATAATGGTATGGGTGGTGCAATCCCGGAATTTCCGGGTCAGATGATACTTGGTTATGCCGCACATTTTTGCAAGGGCATCCAGGGATATTTGCTCGGCATAATGATTGGTTAAATAACCGATCACGGTTTTTACATATTCCTCTGCCGGAGTTACCGCCGTTTTTATATTTTCTACAGGTTCTGTGTGATATTTACACATGTGGGAAAGCATTTGCAGAAGGGCGATTCGCAATGCCGTGGCATCCAGCGGCTGGCCGGTTTCCTTATACTGCAAAAAGGCCTCCGTGCTTTTTTGGTGGAGGGCAAAGCATTCCGGGTCGCGGAACACAGGGGTAAAATAGATGTTGTCTGTATCGATGCCGTTTTCAATGCAGAAATCTGCATCGATCAAAAGTGTGTAGAAATCGGGGAATTCTTCTGCGTGCAGTTGGTGCAACGCGTTGGTGTTGACCACCGCCATATCGCCCTGGTGCAGGGCGTATTCCCGGTCGCCAATGAGCAGGATGCAGTCTTTCTCAAAGCGGACCACCTCAATGTTCCGGTGCCAGTTGCATATAGAGGATTTGAGATTATAGAAATGGATATAGTGTATGGGGCAAAGTTTGTCTTGTTTTATTTCCAGATGAAGTTCATAATATGTTTTCATAAAACACCTCAAGAACAATATTGTGCAAATTTATAGCAATATACGGATTGTATTTGCCCTTAAAACCATTATATAATGAAAATGACGAAAGTCAATAAATAACAAACGGAGTGTTGCGTATGAAGATTCTGGCTATTGGCGCGCATCAGGATGATAACGAATTCCGCGTAGGCGGTATGGCCCATAAGTGGGTGCAGGCAGGTTATGAGGTGCGGTTTTTAAGTATGTGTAACGGCTGTGGCGGTCACCATATTATGACCCCCGAAGAGACCACCGCCCGCCGGGCAAAGGAATCTGCGAAAGTCGCAGAGTACTTGGGCATCACTTACGATGTTTGGGATATTGATGACTGCACGCTGGTGGCAGACTTGCCTACCCGGAATCGGCTGATCCGCTACATCCGGGAATTTTCTCCGGATCTGATCATTGCTCACCGCCCCAACGATTACCACGCAGACCATCGGGCGTCGGGTCAGTTGGTGCAGGATGCTTCTTATATACTGACCGTTCCCCACACCTGTCCGGATGTGCCGGCGATGCGGTTTATGCCGGTGATCTTGTATTACGAAGACCCCTTCCGTTATCCGCCTTTTAACCCGGATTTTGTGGTGGATAACGACGATGTGGTGGATGTAAAACTGCATATCGCCCACATAAACAAAAGCCAGGTCTATGAATGGCTTCCTTACAACCATGGGGAAACAGTTCCCCAGAGTGAAGAGGAGAGAAAAGAATGGCTCAAGGGTATGGTCATCACCCCGGAGACCACCGATGAAGAAATCATGGCCGCGCCCAGAGGCTGGGCGGTTCGCTTTGCTAAGACGGCAGCCCGTTTCCGCAAGGAACTGATCGCCAGATACGGCGAGGAAAAAGGTAGCAAGATCCGCTACGCAGAGGCATTTGAACTTTGCGAATACGGCGCCCAGCCCACCAAAGAATGGGCAGACAAAGTATTTTATTTATAAAGGAGAGTACGGAAATGAAAAAATGGACGGAAATTAAATTTGAAGACCTGACGGTCGAACAGAAGATCAGTATGGTCACCTGCGCCCAGTTTGACCCCTGGAACAGAGACCCCAGCGCGGACGAATTTATTTATAACAAGATCAGAGACCGTTCTCTTGGATGTGTATGGGTTTATCCCACAACATCGGATTATAAGGATATTATGAAGAAGATCCATGAGATCGCAGATTATCCCATTTTGATCTTCACAGATGCGGAAAATGGTATGGGTCCCTCCGGTACTGGTGGACACAACACCATCGGTATGGCCGACAGTGAGGAACTGGCATACGAATTCGGCAAAGTCACAGCAGTCACAGCCCGGAATATGGGCTACAATGTTGTATGCAACCCCCTTCTTGATATGGTTAAAGGCGCTTCCATTGCTTCCGGTAACCGTCGTTCTATGGGTAGCAACAAATACCGTGTGGCGCAATTGGCCGCTGCCGTTGCCCGTGGTATGCACGATGGCGGTGTTCTGACTGTCGGCAAGCATTATCCCAGCGCGGAAAAGACAGACGGTCGCCCC
>JAZQBF010000256.1:0-3305 GCA_045545615.1 Faecousia sp. | reverse complement strand
AGCAACGAGCAGTTATATAGCCCCCACTGTAATAACTGCTATGAGATATTGTTCGTGTTAAAGGGCAGTGTCCGCTTTGACTTAGAGGGTGAGCGGATCGTTGTAAAAGAGAATAACGCCATCGTCCTTGCCCCTATGGTGTATCAGATCGTCAGCGGAAACGATGATGCCTACTACCGGCTGATATTGTTTTTCGACCTGCCCACCGTGCCGGAAGGCATCCGGGCGGAATTTGTTCAGCGGGTAGGGAAGCGCTATATTTTTTCCTCTCAGGAGATGACCCGGCTGTTCCATAAATTCCAGGATGTTCTGGAAAAGGAAGACCCCCGGTATGATGCCTTGAAAGAGGCGCTGTTTACCATGATCACTTACAACATTGCCCTGGACGATACCATCGGCAAAAACTCTTTGATCAGCGCAAAGACAGAAAAACTGCGGCTGATCATTGAGCAACTGGATAAAAATATCCATACGGACATCCACATCAGCGAAATTTCCAAGGCGCTCCATGTGTCCGAGTCTTCGGTGTACCGGCTGTTTAAGGATGAGATGAAGATCTCGCTGAAACAGTACATTCTGCAAAAGAAGATGATCTACGCAGAAACTCTTCTGCGGCAGGGAACGGCACCGGGAGAAGTGGCGCAAATCTGCGGCTACAAGAATTACGCCTCTTTTTACAAAGCATTCGTAAAACTCACGGGAAAACGCCCCGGCAAAGTAGTATAGAATTGCATTTTGAAAACAGTCGGCCTGTCAAGGTCGGCTGTTTTTTGCAGGAAAATGGACTTGCCGTGGTGAATATTCTTGCAGTGGAGGTGAGGCGTATGATCGCAGCCGCGTGGCTGATCCTCAGCGGCTTGATGTACTCCCTGCAACTGCAAACCGGCTCTTTTCCCAAGCCGCTTACCCGGCAGGAGGAGCAGGAATATTTGAATCGTTACGCAAATGGCGACCTGGAAGCCAGGAATATCCTCATTGAGCGGAATCTGCGGCTGGTTGCCCATATTATGAAAAAATATTACGCCGCCGAATCGGATCAGGAGGATCTGATCTCCATCGGCACCATCGGACTTATCAAAGGCATCGAAACCTTTAACGGATCTAAGGGTGCAAGACTTGCCACCTACGCAGCCCGGTGCGTGGAAAACGAAATACTGATGTATTTTCGCAGCCAAAGGAAAAGCGCCCAGGATGTGTCATTGTCAGATTATATCGAAACCGGCGCTGACGGGGCAGCGCTGTCTTTGATGGATGTGGTCAGCGAGGACGAAGACCTGTTAGAGCGGGTGAGCAACCGCCAGGCGTTAAGAACCGTCTGCGCCGCCATCGATAGGGTATTGACCGACCAGGAGCGGCAGGTGATCGTGCTGCGCTACGGTCTGTGCGGACACACGCCCCATCGGCAGCGGGAGGTGGCGCAAGTCACCGGCATCAGCCGCAGTTACGTCTCCCGCATCGAAAAGCGGGCGCTGCAAAAACTCCGCACAGTTTTAGAGGGTGAAAATCTGTGATTTTTACTATTGACGGTGTTTGGAAAGCGTGCTAAAATTCTTTTGGAAAATATAGAAAAGAAGTGTTGCACATTGAACAAACTGACAGACAAACGGCAGATCACCGCCCTTACACTGATGCTGTCCCTAACCTATATGATCAGTTACATTACCCGCATCAATTTTGGCGCGGTGGTGTCGGAAATGACGGTGGCGACCGGCTTTAGCAAGAGCGCGCTGTCTATGTCCCTTACCGGCAGTTTCATCACCTACGGCGTCGGCCAGATCCTTTGCGGCGTGCTGGGCGACCGGATCTCGCCCAAAAAGATGATCTCTGTGGGTCTGATCCTGACCATCTGTATGAACACATTGATCCCCCTGTGCCAAAACCCCTGGCAGATGCTGGCGGTGTGGTGTGTCAACGGCTTTGCCCAGGCGTTTATGTGGCCGCCCATCGTGCGGATGATGTCCGCGCTGCTGGATGCCGACGCATATAACCGCAATATCGCCAAGGTCACTTGGGGCAGTTCCATCGGCACGATCTTTATTTATTTGGTCTCCCCGCTGGTGATCACCACCGTTGGCTGGCAAGGCGTGTTCTATGGCGCAGCCATCTGCGGCGTAGGGATGCTCATTTTCTGGAATTGGAAGGCAATAGACATCCAAAACTCCGGCAGCAAAAAAGAATCCGTCCCCAAGGGCTCTGCCAAGGTTTTGCTGACCCCCGTGGTGCTGTGCGTGATGATCCCCATTGTGATGCAGGGTATGCTCCGGGACGGCATCACTACCTGGATGCCCACCTTTATCGCAGAAAGTTTCCACTTGGGCAACGAGATCTCTATTCTCACCGGCGTGCTGCTGCCCATATTCAGCATTCTGTGCTTCCAGTTTACCACCTGGCTCTACCGGAAAAAGGTCACAAATCCGCTGTCTGCCGCAGCGCTGCTGTTCCTGGCAGGCGGCGTGGCAGCGATGGCGCTGTATTTCCTCAGCCAAAAAAGCGCTGCAGCATCGGCGCTGCTCTCTGCTACCCTTACCGGCGCAATGCACGGCGTCAATCTGCTGCTTATTTGTATGCTGCCCAAGTGCTTTGAAAAGTACGGCAATATCTCCACCGTTTCCGGCGTGCTCAATGCCTGCACCTACATCGGCAGCGCCTTGTCCACTTACGGCATCGCCGCTTTATCGGAAGTGATCGGTTGGCAAAGCACCATCTTCGTCTGGTTCTGCGTCACCATAGCCGGCGCCCTTGTGTGCGCTTTGTGCATCAAACCCTGGAAAAAATTTATGGACGAATAAAACTACCTATAGTAATCTGGGAATATCCCTTAGTCCATAATAATGGCAAGAGGTGATATGTTATGTATGAACGTAAGATCCGTGATTTGCGGGAAGACCGTGACCTATCTCAAAAGTCGTTGGCGGAATATCTGCAAATCCACCAAACCACATACTCCGATTATGAATTGGGCAGGCTGAATGTGCCGGTGGCTGTGCTGCACAAACTGGCAGACTACTACGGTGTCAGTATTGACTACCTGCTTGGTCGCACCCAAGTAAAAACACCCTACCCCAAGAAATGAATAAAATAGTGCACGCCACGGGAGACGCTTCGTAAGGAAGCGTCTCCCTGTTCTTATATACGAAAAGGCAGCCATCCAATGGACGGCTGCCTTTTTGTATAAAGAAAACCACGCGTTAGACGCGTGGTTCAATCGAGCCTATGGCGATAAGTAAAAAACCCTGTTATGATGGAGGAGCGGTCTGCCAACTGCACCAAAAAATCATAACAGGGAGGTGCATCCATCATGGGGA
>JAZQBF010000255.1:0-2264 GCA_045545615.1 Faecousia sp. | reverse complement strand
CATATTGATCTGCGGGGTCCTGAGGGTGGTGTTGAGGCAGTAAATGCAAAACTGATGGAAGTCATTCTCCGGGATGAGCACGACTTTATCGTGGTATATAACGGAAATTATGATGCGGCGATGCACAAAAACGGCCCGGAAAGCCCGAAATCCTTGGCAGAACTGCGCATGAACGACCATATTTTTGGTGTAATTTCCCATATGGTGAAAAATCATTGGAAGCATCATAATACATTGGTTGGCTTTGCTATGGATCACGGCTGTCACGAAATCGACGGCGGACACGGCTCTCACGGTTTGGATATGCCGGAGGATATCAATATCGTTCACCTTTATAAGGGCTATCCAAGGGAGACGCAGGAATGAAGGTATGGATGATTCGTCACGGTGAAAGCGAGGCAAACAAACTGGGCGTGTGGTCAGGTTGGCAGGATGCACGCCTGACAGAGAAGGGAAGAGAAGAGGCCGCTCGGGTGGGCGCGACATTATCCCGGGTGAAATTTGATAAGATTTACGCAAGTGACTTATCAAGAGCCCAAAATACCGCTTCCATCGCCATTCCCAGTTGCACCTATGAAACCACCCCGTTGCTTCGGGAGATAAGCGTGGGAAGCCTGGTGGGAAAATCTCCCGCTTCTATACAAAATGCCAAAGATCTTCTGGCGCTCTGCTCCGGCTACGAAAAATTCGGCGGAGAAAGCAAGGAGCAGTTTCGGGAAAGAGTAGCATCCTTTCAGGAGATTCTTGAGACCCAGAACTGTGAAAATGTTGCGGTTTTCACCCATATGGGCGTGATTAAAAGCTTTTTCAACCTGGTTTTCGGCGTTGAGATCCCCCGGGAAAAATTGTGCGCTCAAAATTGTCTGGTTGCAGTTTTTGAGTATAGCAATTCCACATGGAGATTGTATAACTGGATGAATTTGAATTAAACAAAAAGGACACCGCTTAGGCGGTGTCCTTTTTGTATCATTCACTTTACTTCCCCAAAAGCAGCCCTGTGGATCACGGGTCTGTTTTGATAGAAATATGGTTGGTTCCCTTTTGCAAAGTCAAAGAATATGTACCGTTGGTCATTTGCCGGGCAGTGACGGGTTTTCCGTTGATTGCAAAAGTGGCGGCCTTGCCAACACAGATGATAAGTCCCGTGCCGTCCTTCTCAGCCCGGACGGATACGAAGCGCAGGGATCCGGTATCGTCAGATTCTGTTTGTGTTACTGTGGCGTTCCAGCCGGCGCTCACCGTTCCGGGAACATAGTATGCGTGGTAGAACAGAGAAACGGGACAACTCAAACCGGAAAAATGGTGATAGCCGCTGCCACGACCGTTGTGGCACATAAAATTCTCGAAGCAGTTGTAACTGGCGTCCACCTCGGATGCCCATACATCCAGCGCCTTTTGGGCAATTTCGAGGCAAAGTTCTGTTTCACCCCGGTCAATAAGCGCTTTCCAGAGGATCCATTGATGGGGCATCCACACAGAGCCGTTCCAGTAGCCATAGGCAGAATAATACGGGGCGCGTTTGTCCACTACGCAGATGCCGATATCGGTCATAAGCCCTTCTTTGATATTGCCGAGAATACGCTGTGCTTGACTTTCCGTGCAGGCATCGGCGATAAAGGGTGTGACACCGTCCATACCCATATTGTAGTTGGTGCCGTCTTTGTAGCGCAGGAAAGCATCGGGCTGTCCCTGCTCGTCGTGGATCATATAGGAGAAATAACCCACTTCTTCATCCCACAGGCAAGGGATCCGGGCAGCATATCTTTCCCGGACATCTTCATAATAGGCAACATCTTCCTCAAAACCGAGGATCCCGGCAATTTGCTTCATTATGCCGGAGATCAAAACTGTGTAGGCGGTGGTGATCACCGGTGGGGTGTTCTGATGGGTAGCGTGTTCGCCCCGCTGCGCAGCATATCGCAGGAAATCCTGGGGGGGATAGTCGTCCCATCCGCCGGAACTGTAGAATAGATGCCAGGTTTTGGTGATGCCGGAAGACATCTGCTCCTTGCCGTATTCCAACTGGGCGTAAAAATTGTAGTACTGCTTTATCATCGGATAAAGGGTTTTCAAGGTATCCGCCTTATCCGGGAATGTGTCCAGCAGGTGTTTATAAAGGAAGATTTGCGTCGGGACAACGCTTCCGTGGAAAATATAAGGGGAGTGCCGGTCTCCCACCGGAGTGAGATAGGTATTCAGACAGTCAAATCCCCGGGTGAAATCCGAGCAGGCAAGTCCCATACCGATAAAGCCCGAATCCCAGG
>JAZQBF010000254.1:0-23111 GCA_045545615.1 Faecousia sp. | reverse complement strand
CCAGCCACGACCAGCGTGACTTTGAGTACGCCGTTGCCCACAACATTCCTATGATCCAGGTTATCGAGGGTCGGGATGTATCGGAGTGCGCCTTCGAAAAGCAGGATTACTTAGGTAAGGGGTGCAAACTGATCAACTCCGAAGAATTCACCGGTTTGACGGTAGAAGAAGCCAAGGAAGCCATCACCAGCAAACTGGAAAATGCAGGCGTTGCCAGAAGAAAAAATAACTACCACTTCCGCGAATGGATCTTTGCCCGCCAGCGCTATTGGGGCGAGCCCGTTCCCTGCGTGTACACCGAGGATGGCAAGACGGTATTCCTGCCTGACGAAGAACTGCCGCTGGTACTGCCCGTGTTGGAAGACTACAAAGGCAAGGGCGGCAAAGCACCTTTGGAAAATGCTACAGAGTGGAAGCAGTACGATCAAAATGGCGTTAAGGGTGTCCGGGAGACTTCCACAATGCCCGGCAGCGCAGGCTCTTCCTGGTATTATATGCGCTATATCGATCCCAAGAACGATAAAGAATTTTGCGACCAGAAACTGCTGGAACACTGGATGCCCGTTGACTTGTATATCGGCGGTCCGGAGCATGCTGTCGGTCATTTGATCTACTCCCGTATCTGGAACCGTTTTCTGTACGATCAGGGTTTGTCTCCGGTGAAAGAGCCCTTCAAGAAACTGGTTCACCAGGGTATGATCCTGGGTGAGAACGGCATTAAGATGGGCAAGCGTTTCCCCGAGTTTGTAGTCAATCCCAGTGATGTTGTCCGGGAATATGGCGCAGATACATTGCGGCTTTACGAGATGTTTATGGGCCCGCTGGAAGTGTCCAAACCCTGGAGCACCACCGCGGTTGCCGGCGCGAAGAAGTTTATCAACCGCGTTTGGAACTTCTTTACCGAGAGCAAGAATATTACCGATACGGACGATGGTAAACTGACCAAGATCTACCACCAGACCGTGAAAAAAGTCACTTCTGACTTTGAGGCGCTTGGTTTCAACACCGCCATTGCCCAGATGATGGTCTTTGTGAACGAAGTTTACAAAAACGGCACTTGTCCCAGAGAGTACGCAGAAGGCTTCATCAAGATGATCTCCTGTATTATTCCTCATGTGGGCGAGGAGATCTGGCAGGTTATGGGTCACGATAACACCATCGCTTATGAACCCTGGCCTACCTATAGCGAGGAAAAGTGCAAGGATTCCGAAGTCACTTTCGCTGTACAGGTCAACGGCAAAATGCGTGGTACTGTTGTAATGGACGCAGACTTGGACAACGATACTGTTGTTCAGAACGTGCTGGCAGATGAGAAGATCGCCAAGTTCCTGGAAAAGAACGGCGGCAACATTGTCAAGACCATCGTGGTCAAAAATAAACTGGTCAATTTGATCGTTAAATAATGAAAAAGCCGGTCTAAATACAGACCGGCTTTTAGTAAAACTTTATTTATTGAGTATTTGATCAGGAAAGACAGATGCGTCCAATAAATCTTTTGGGGAAATTTCCAATGCATCGGCAATGTCAAAAAAGGTTTCCAAGGAAAAACCGTTTGCAATTCCAGGTGCTTCAATCGTACTTAAATGAGAACGGCTAATGCCGGCTTTTTCTGCAAGAGCCTCCTGCGATAGACCGCGATACTTTCGCAGTGTGGAAATGGCGATTCCTAATTGTACAAAACGATCGCGATTCTTAAATGCAACTTCCTTACTCATATTGAACCTTCCTTTGTTTCATAACCATATATCTATTATAGGCTGTACTACTTAAATGTTCTGCACCCAAAAGAAAGCAATTGACTAAAATAGAAAGCAAAGTTATAATTTTAGTGTACGTATGCCTATTTTAGAATATGAGAGGAAGAGAAAGATGCATGTTGGTAATTTAATGTTCTGGTATGAAGAAGGCAGAATACACGTTTCAGATTTGTCATTTGTTACGCCTAGCGATGCGGTGTTTTTTAGTAGCGAAAAAGACCCGATGCACAGCATTGAAATTGGATATCCTGACACTGATTGGCGTATCGTATTACAGTGCAGTCAAGTGAATCAAATGATGTGCGATAACGATGCATCCCACCAAGTTTTCAAACAACCGATCTTTCTGAATGGGTTGCGTGGAACGGTCGAACGGAAATCTAGTGATTACCTGGAGTGCTATTGTGTGCATTTTCCTATAAAGCCACAATATGGCTGCAATATGTTTACTGTGCAGTTTTGCACAGATTGCAAAGATTTGAACAGTTTGCCGCAATATGGTTTTGCGCAAAAAGTGATAGGAAGTATCATGAGAAACCAGCGAAAGTAAGAAATTTTGGTCTTTCCGATGAAAATACCGGAAATCACGCTTGACAAATAGCATAAAACGGCATATAATATTCAAGCCTGCTCTGCAGGCCTGAAAGCATCCTGGAATTAGCCGGATGCCATCGGAGGGAGGGAAAACCATGTCTGAAATTCGCGTTAAGGAGAACGAATCTCTGGAAAGCGCTCTGCGTCGTTTTAAGCGTAGCTGTGCTAAGGAGGGCGTTATTGCCGAAGTTAGAAAGCGCGAGCACTATGTCAGCCCCAGCCTGAAGCGTAAGCAGAAGTCTGAAGCTGCCCGTAAGAATAAGAGAAAGTTCTATTAATTTCTCCCCCTTTCTTAACAATGCTCAAAAATCCCGCAGACAAAAGTCTGCGGGATTTTGCTGTTTATAGAACTTTTTAAAATAACCATTGGGTAACCAAAGATGCGGCGATAAACCCGGTAAAATCAGCGATCAATGCCGCTGGAATGGTGCATCGTTAGCGCAGTCAAAAGCAAAATAAGCGTAGGGATAAGGGATGATTGTAGTTTTACCCCCCTTTTTTCTTAATATTGCTCAAAACCGCCGTAGAAATATCTACGGCGGTTTTCTTATGCCCTATGGCTGCATTTTGTTGGGGGAAAGCGCTTTCTGCGCCTATTATGATGCGGTATCTTCAACAGTCGGCATTATTGCCTTACGCTTTTTCCACACTACGATAATTGCTGTAACTGCGCCGGCAACCGCTACCACAGCGATCACCACCATTGCCCAAATGGGGAACATATGGCTATATAACAGTTCTGCTTCTTCCAACAAACTCAGCATTGTTACATATTGCTTTGAACCCGGCGTCAGGGCGTCATAGGCGGCACGTGCAACCTTGATGGCATTCTTATCACTGTAATCTACTGAGTCGCCGATCTCCTGAATTAGCGCATCTACCGCCGCGGCGGCTTCCTTCTGGAGTTTTTCAAGGTCGCCTTTCGCTGTAATCAATGTGGAATAGTCCAGTTGCTCACGCTCATCCAGATACATCCAGTTGTAGATATCCATTGCCTCAGTAATGATCGGTTCATCTTCTAAAGTCACGTCACCAATCATACCGATCAACTGGATTAACCGGTCAATACGGACCTGGCGCAGTTCCTTGATTGCTTCTTCCACAGCCTTTAATTGGGTCGTATCCACCAGATTCTGCTGCGCAAAAGTCAAGGCGTTGCATGTTTCTCTGAGCCCCTTGATGGTTTCCTCATCCTCCAGGGTGATCTCACCCAGCGCGCGTATGCCTTCATCAAGAATTTTTTGTACGCGATCTGCTTCGATTTTGTCGAGAATTGCCTGCAATTCTTTGGTTGCCTTACGCAGGGTCTCATAGTTTTTCACATACTTTTGCTGGTTTGCTGTCAGCGCCTTGTAGGTTTCGTTCAGAGAAAGGATCAGTTCCTTGTCATCCAGACTAACCTCTTCAATGGTCTCTATTTTTGCTTCCAGCAGATCAGTCTGCGCGATCTCCAAGGTTTCAAGATTCTGCACAAGCGCTCTGTGCTTCAGCGAAAGCGCCTGATATGCGTCGCTGGCGGCAAGGATCGCCGTTTCACTTTCCAAGGTGACTTTTTTGTCGATCTTGGCGATCAGTGCGTCCACCTTCTCCGATTTTTCCCAATCTGACTCAGTGACATCCAGCGGGTACATTTTAAGCATTTGGTTGCCGATGCTGTAGTATAGATTTCCGTCCTCTGCGATCACGAAGTGGGTAGGTGTTTCGCAATTGATGCGGCTATGATCCTTGGGGTTTTCCAGGTTGATCTTCTGCAGACCGCCCTGTGAGCCAAAGGAAGCATACATATAGCCGTCCTTGAAGGCAAAGTCCCGGGCAAACCAATGGCGCGCCTCGCTTGTGGCAGGCATAACGGTTTTGGTAAAGCACAACTCTTCCTTCACCTTAAATGTATTGGTTTCCTTGTTGAAGGTAAAGGAGAATAGTGTTTCAGAAATAATGCCCCAATATTTTCCGTTTTCTGCTACATTCGGGTCAGCAACAATGCCGTTGACATAGGGGAGCGTGTCCAGCAGACCCGGAATATGCTCCCGAAGGTCCAGTTCAGCGATCTTCTCCTTCTTTTGCACATCATACACGAAGATCACCGCGGAGTTTTCCGGGTTTGTGCCTCCCGGCAGCGTTCCTGTACCGCCTGCCAAAGAGGTAGTGCCGAAGACCAGTCCATCGTTGTACACAAGACCTGTGATACATTGATCCTTCACAATGTTTTCCACAACAACACGTTCTTGGGTCTGCAAATTGATTGCAATCAGACAACCGCCATACATAAACGAATCCGGAACTGTACCGCCGAAGATCCATCCGTCACCGGCAGCGAGCGCGTGGACACGGGATTGTCCATACATATCCTTCATACTTTGCAGCACAACATTTCGGTTTTCATCCTCAAGGTTGATCTTGGTGATGGCGCCGTTATTGTAGGTACCGGCATACAACGCGTTTTCGTACCACAAAAATGCGTCGGTCTGGGCGCTGGAGACCTTAAAATTCTTAACTGTTTCGCCGTTGAGCAAACTGATCGCCACGGCATTTTCTGTGTTATAGCCGCCAATGTAGATCTCATTACTGCCGGGAAGACCGTTGACAATGGTGCGGATATCCTGACCAGAGCCGTTGTTGTCCTCGTCGTAAAGATCTGGGGAGAACACCTTTTGGGTTTCAAAATTATAGATCTTCACGCCGGTGGATGCATAGGTCACATAGGATGTTCCAGGGAGCAGAGGGTTATTCTCCAATGTGATGGAACTAAAGTTGCGGCAACGGAAGCCCACAATGCCGTATTCCATATTTTCCACTTTGGTAAGGGTATCTGTGGAGGAATCATACTCGTGGAAGCCTAAGGTGGAGATCAGCATATAGCATTTTCCGTCGATCTCTTCTGTGGGACTCCAGGACATTTGGTAATCGCCGATCCCATAATCCTTAAATTCCATGGTGTCGATATCGAATGCGATAAATGCATCCATAACATCGCCGCCGATAAACAAGGTGTTGCCGCAAATACCGCTGCCGCGGACCATAACCTCATCGTCACCAAACTGGGGGAGAATATCCTTTCTCGCCACCACTTTGTTTGCCGCAAGATCGATCTTCAACACCTCAGCGACCTTTGTGCCGTCGTTATTCCGGTCGCCGGAAATAGCGGCATACAGGAATCCGTCTTTATAAACCAAACCGCTGGAATAGGCTGCGTCCGGATGCAGTTCGCCGACCACTTTGCTGAATCTGCCGGTCTGCGGTTCATATTTGACAATATATGCCTTTTCATAAGAACCAAGGTACAGATTGCTGTTGTCGTCAGAAACGATGGTAAATCCGGAGTTGGTATCCTCGATACCGCCCTCGATCTTGTAGTTGATAGAGTGCGTTCCAACCTCTGTGTAGGGGTCATACCGCCAAACATAGGCGTTATCACCCACACCCCAAACAATGCCGTCGCTGTCGGTGGTCATACCGCGCATCGTGGTAAAGGGCGTTTTTACAATGGCCTCCAGCGTCACGTTGTCCAGGTTATACACAAACATTTTTTTGCCTTCTGTGGGCAGGAACAGATAATCCTGTCCGTTTACAACGGCTGTTGTGCCGTAGGCAGTGGTTTCAAATCCCTTCACCGGATCAGGATCTACCACCATAGGACGGATCCTGCGGGTCACGGTTTGTCGCTCGGTATGATCACCTTTCTTGGCAATCAAACTGGTCAGCCACATATAGCCAATGCCGGATTTATAGGGAGAGGCTTCGTAGGCTTCAAAAACAAGGATATATTCCTTTTCATCGCCAAATTCATAGGTGCCGACGGTGGTGGTTTTTCCGTTTTCTGTCTTAGAATCGCCGGTATCATTATAAAATTGCACCTTGCCCACCCGGTTGTCGTGGTCCATTGCGGTTTGGATATCCTTGGTGTCGCCCGGGAGAACATATATTGCGCCCAATGCGCCGCTGGCACCCTGACTGTGATTCAGAATCAAGGTGTGCAGACCCTTGCCGGGGGATTTGATTCGGAATGCCATCCATTGCTCTTGATTGGTGTAAAGATACAGATCGTAAGCCTTGTTAAAGTTGTTGAAGGTATCGCTTAAGGTCATTTCTCTGTCTTCATACTTCCAATTCAGTTTTCCGCGATTATAACGTTGGGCAATATCGGCTTCCTTTTCCGCAACGGTGGGCTGACCTGTGTAAATGCCGTCTTCTGTATTGCTCAACGCGAAATTATAGACTGTCTCATCAGAGAAGGTCATAATAGACTCGTGAGTAGCGGTCAATTTGTTCAGGTACATATATGCGCCGGAATCCTTGGCTTTTGCGGCGCGGAAGACAAGGGTATATTCGCCCTGCTCAAAGCTAACCGCGCCCAGATCCAGTTTCTTATCCCTGAATTGCAGGGTTCTGTTGGAAAGATCTTCAGACAGAAGAAGATTATCCGGAGTCAGCTGCGCCTGGATATCAGATGCATTTGTGAGAGCGCCTTTTATCAGATAGAATTCGCCCTCTGTGCAGGCGTCGGCGCGCTTTTGATAATCCAGTGTTAAGTAGTATAGTCCCTTGCCCGGTGAATGGATATTCACGGCAATCCACCATCCGGCAGGGTAGGATGCGACCTTCTTGCCTGTTTTTGGGTCGATCTCCGGACCGTTTACCTTTACACCAAGGCGCAGACCGTTATATTTGTGGTAAGGCTCAGGACCGCTGAACTGACAGGTGGACAGAATGGAGGTGTCCGACTTTTTGAAAGAGGACAGGTTGGAAGCGGCATACTTCCAATAGATATCCTGCTTTTCGTAGTATTCACCCAGCGCCGCGATCACGTTTCTGTTTTCCAGGTCCTGGCCGCCCAGGTCTGTGCCGTCAACGGAAACAAGATCTGTAGGCCCTAAATTAAAGTCATATTCGACCTTGTTCGCCTGCACCGGGGGCAACACGACCTCAGGTGGGCAGGGGGTAAAGGTAATATCTGTAATGGTCATATAAGCGCCATAGGATGCCGTTTCTGCGGCTTTGAACACCAGCGTGTATTCGCCTTGCTCAAATGCAACAACACCCAAGGAACGGCTGGAGGGCTGATACTGCGTTGTGTTGTTGTTTGCCTGGAAATTGACGCTTTTCAGCAAGTTTTCCTCTGTCAATTTCTTTTCCAACACCTTGGCATCTGTGAATGTGCCCTTAATCAGATAGACTTCACCGGCAGGCGTGGAGTCGTTGCGGGATTGGAAATTAAGATTTGCATCAAATGTGCCTTTTCCCGGGGATTGGATCGTCAAAGCCATCCAGAAACCTGCGGGGTAGGTGGCAGTTTCTTTGCCCTCCTGGACCTTAACACCAAAGCGAAGACCGTGGTATTTATAGGTATCGGTGTCGCCAAAGCAGGATGTGTTGATAACACTGTTGGTGTTCGTTTTGAAGGAATCAGCGTTGTCCAGGGTGTATTTCCAGGAAAGAATACCCTGATCGTAATACTGCGCCAATGCGTTCTTGGTGGTAGTTAAGGAGATGTTTTTGCCGCCCAATGCAGCGCCGTTCTCATCGACCAAATCGGTCGCGCCCAAAGCGAAGTTATAGCCTTGAGGCTGAACCGGCAATTCTTCCTCTTCTCCAGGAAGTGTAGGAACATAAGGCGCATCCTGTGTCTGGGTAAAATTCAATGCGCTGATGTGCATATAAGCAGAGGCATCAGCCTTGGTTGCCTTGAAAACAACGGTATATGCGCAATCTTCCATAGTGACGATGCCAAGATCAGCCTTTACCGGGTCGAAGAAATCTGTGGTATTGCTGCTGAAGTCCACCACCTGACGCAAGTTCTCTTTCGTCAGTTTTTCTTCCAAAGTGGCAATGTCTGTGAATTCTCCCTTAACGAGATATACTTCACCCGCGCTTGTGCCGCCACTTCTTGGCTGATAACTCAGATCAAACTTAAAGTTACCTGCGCCGGGAGATTTGACAGTAAAGTCGACCCAGTACCCTGCGGGGTAGGTGGCAGAGGAAGAGCCCTCTTGCACTTTAGCGCCCAAACGCAGACCGGTCCACTTGTAACTGTCTGTGCCGCCAAAATAGAATGTGTCGTGGGCGGTTTTGGAATCGGTGGCAAAGCTTGCGATGTTGTCCAAACCATATTTCCAGGATGTTGTTCCGTCAGCATAGAAACCGTCAACAGCGGCTTTGATCGGCGCTTGTGTCAGGGTCTTGCCTGCCAAGGATGCGCCGGAAGCGTCTGTCAGATCGGTGCTACCTAAAGCAAAGTTATAGCCTTGAGGTTGGATCGCATCATTGTCGCCAGGATCAAGCACCTGCAGCATTTTCAGATTCGAAATATAAATATAGGCTTCTTTAGATCCGGTGGCGTAACTTACACCTTTAAATACAATGGTATGCTCACCGGCGGTAAGTTCCACTTCGCCGAGTTGCGCAGATGCATTTGTGGGGGTAGAACTGCTGCTGAAATCCAGGGTGCCAAGCAAAGTGCGTGCGCTCATTGCCGCGTCTACATCGTCCACAGTTGCATATGTGCCGGGCAAGAGATAGACTTGACCTTCCTTAGCGCCGCCTGAACGCTTTTGATAGTTCAGGCTTATGTTGTATGTGCCGGCGGTCTCCACGCGGATCGTAAAACTGTTCCAGTGACCGGTGGGGTAGGAGGAAACGCTACCTTCAACCACTTTATTGATCAGCCGCAATCCTGTCCACACATAGCCGTTGCCGCCGAAAATCGGCAAAGCCGTAGAGGTGTTTGTGGAAGTCTTAAAAGAAGAAGCATTGTTAAGTGTGTACTTCCAGTTCAACTCTCCTTGCGTATAATAACTGGCAAGTTTTCCCTCGTTGGCGGCTGTGTTCAGCGTTTGCTTGGCAAAACTGGCGCCGTTGTTGTTTACTAAGGAAGTGTTTTCCAACGCAAAGTCATAAGTGACTTCAATGGGGTCTTCGCCTGCAGAGCCGGAGGCGCCTTCGGCGATAACAAACACCGGAACAAAGGAGAGTATGATTGCAAAAGCAAGAATTAATGAAAGAAACCGTTTCATTTTTCGTAGCCTCCTGCAAATGATTTTTTATATTTCCTCGATGGCAGCTTTGCGCCGGAAGATTGGCGCGATTTCCTCCGGGGAGAATTTAGGCTGCCGGGAGTAGGTGTAAAGACCGTTCTGCTCCTGCTCCACATCATACAGCTGGGTGTAGCAAAGACCCATCATATAGGGGTTGTCCAGCAGCACATCCGTCAATCCCTTCAGTCGCTGCAGGTATTCCTCTCTGCTTGTAGGCGCATTGCCATAGCCCCAGGCAGATTCATCCAAAGAGAAACCGATGCCGCCGTATTCGCTGACAAACATAGGCTGTCCCTTCTTTGGGGTTTGCGAATGGGAACAGAAATCATAAAATGTGCCGTCAACAGCCATAGATTCGTAGTACTTGGTAAAAGCCTCCGGATCTTGCTGATAGGTATGCACATCAAAAATATCCGTGATCACGTGGAAATAGCCGCTGGTGTCAATGCAGGGACGTGTGGGGTCGATAGCTTTGGTGACCTTATAGGTATTAGCGAGCAGTGCGTCGTGATGGGGTCTGCCTTTGGCGTTAGAGGTTTCATTGAAGGGACACCAGCCAACGATGGCGGGGTGGTTAAAGTCTCTTTGGACAACCTCGATCCATTCCGGCAGGACGGCACTCAAAGCGGCGGGATCGCAGTGATCCAAGCCCCAGTTGGGATATTCGCCCCAAACGAGATAACCCATTCGGTCGCAATGGTACAGATAGCGCTCTTCAAATACCCTTTCGTGAAGGCGTGCGCCGTCAAAACCCATATCTATGCCGCGCTGAATATCCTTGACAAGATCTTCGTCGCAGGGGGCAGTGTAGATGCCGTCGGGGTAATAGCCTTGGTCCAGAACCAGCCGCTGGAAGAAGGACTTTCCATTCAGCAGAAAACGGTGACCGTCCAGCGTCAGGGAGCGCAGACCAAAATAACTTTCCACCCGGTCTTCACCGTAGGTCAGCACCAGGTCATAGAGCCTGCCGTTGCCGGCTTCCCAAAGGTGGATCTCAGATAAATTGATCGTCAGCTGGGCGCAACCGCCGTAGGAGGTTGTCCGGGCAGAGCCCATAGGCTTACCATTGTAAAAAGCCTCTGCTTTAAACTCGCCATTTCCAATCACAGTGGCGCTGATATGTACAGTTCCTGCTTCAATATCGGTGGTGTATTTTGTGCTGACAATATATGTTTTCGGCACATATTCCAGCCAAACGGTCTGCCAGATACCGGTACTGCGGGTGTACATACAGCCTTTGGATGCATATTCATGGCATTGCTTGCCGGAGGGGATCAGGGGATCCCGGGTGTCATCCAGCGCCTGCACCACAAGGGTGTTTTCACCGGCAACCACATAGTCGGTAATGTCAAAATGAAAACTGGAATAGCCGCCCTTGTGACTGCCGCACAGTTGACCGTTAATATATACATTTGCTTCATAGTCTACCGCGCCGAAGTGCAGCAAGATCCTTCCCTGTAACTGCTCAGGTGTTGCCGTAAAGGATCTTCTGTACCAAACACAGCGCATAAAGTCAACATATTCTACTCCGGAAAGTTTGCTCTCCGGGCAGAAGGGGACTTGGATTTTTCTGGAAAAAGCCGCGCCGTCGTTCATAAGCCCGCGGGCATCGCCGCTGATGGAATGGTCAATTTCAAAGTCCCATTCACCATTCAGGTTTTTCCAGTCTTTACGAATAAATTGTGGTCTTGGATGTTCTTGCCTATATAGCATAATATCGCCTCCTGATGATATTGTATCATCTGCAGGGAGGATTTCTATGCAATATCATAGCGAAAAAGTTGACTTATCCTATTGTAAGCGTTATACTGACAATGAGGTGATCATTATGCTGGAACTGACCATACTGCGTCACGCATATCCGGAAAAAGCCGGATTTACCGTCCGTCGCCCAAAGGGGCACAGAGATTATACCTTTTTACATTTTCATAACAGTGTCAATATTTTTATAAATGGCGCTTGGATAAAGACTCAGCCTCACGCCGTGATCATCTATCGACCGGGAACACCGCAATTTTTCTCCAGCGATATTCCTCTTGTCCACGATTGGATGCATTTCCGCGGGGATGGGGAAGCGGCATTGGAGGCCGTCGGCTTGCAGCCGGATACACTGTACTATCCTGCGGAGCACAGTTTTATCACAAAACTGGTTGGCGAGCTGGAACGGGAGTTTTACGGTAAGCATTTTGGAAGAGAACGGCTTTTGACACTGGAAATGGAAGAACTGATGCTGAAACTTGGACGCAGCATCCGGGAAGGAAATGCTGTGCAGGTGTCCTCAGAGACCAAAGAGGCATTCCGCCATTTACGCGCAGATATGCTTACGCTGTTGGATGTTAACTGGACAGTTGAAAAAATGGCACAGCGTGTCCATTTAAGCCCTTCCAGAGTCTATCCCATCTATAAAAAACTTTTTGGTATTTCTCCCAATGCAGATCTGATCAACGCCAGGATCAACTCGGCAAAAAACAGACTTGTCAACAGCGGTGATAAGATTGAGGATATCGCCGAAAGCCTTGGCTACCGGAACATAACCCATTTTATTCGCCAGTTTAAGGAAAACACCGGTATGTCTCCGGGACAGTACCGGAAAAACCGGAGATCAGAATAACCATTTGCAGACCCAGGAAGCGGTAAGAAACCCTGTAAGATCGGCAATCAGCGCAGCGGGAATGGTGTATTTTGTTTTTCTGATGCCTGCGGCGCCAAAATAGACGCTGATCGTATAAAAGGTGGTTTCTGTAGAACCCAGCATTACGGCAACCGTTCTTCCAATCAGAGAATCCACCCCATACTGCGCCATCAGATCGGCGCCTACCGCCAGGGCGGCGCTGCCGCTGATGGGGCGAATGAGCACTAAGATCGCCGTCTCCGGTGGGATACCGAAAAAACGAAATACCGGAGATAAAAAACCGCTGATCAGTTCCACCGCACCGCTTGCCCGGAGCATGGTAACTGCCGTAAGCAGCAAAATCAGCGCAGGAATAAGGGAGAATAATAGTTTTAATCCCTCTGCCGCGCCGTCAAGGAGTAAATCATAGGCATTTTCTGTTTTTCGCAAAGCCACAAGGGAAACTGCCAAGAGAAGCAGGGGAACGATGTAATCTGTCATTTCCGCCACACCTTTCTGAAGAAAAATGCGGCAGTCAATCCTGCGGTTACAGAAAGAATGCTGGTGATCCATACAGCCGGCAAAATATCAAAGGGTGTGGCGCAACCGTTGGCAACACGAACAGCCGCCACATTGGCGGGGATCAACTGGATGGAAGCGGTGTTCAGTACGATCAGCCTGCAAAGTTCGTCGGATGCGATGCCGTTTTCTGTGTAGTTGCAAAGGCGCTTCGCGGCGTGAATGCCCATTGGCGTTGCGGCATTTCCCAAACCTAAAAAATTGGCGCATATATTGGAACTTAAATAGCCGGCAAGTTCGGTATCATTTTTGGTGGAAGGGAAGAGAAAACTTAAAAATGGTCTCAATAGACGGGAGAGAAGATTCATAATTCCTGCTTTTTCCATCAATCTTCCAACGCCGCTCCATAAACAGATTGATCCTGCCATAGCGATAGCAAGGGTTACCCCAGCCTGTGCGCCTTGCTGTACAGCGGCAGATAAGGCGCTACCGTTTCCCAAAATCAGCGAAGCCACAATGGAAAGGGCGATCAAACCGGTCCATATCCAACTCATTACCATATCCATCCCTCCATAGAAAATCTATGACACAGATATAAAAAAATCCCACAGACGCGTCTGCGGGATTTTGTGTTAGATATTCAGCGCGGCATCGTAGACCACGTTTTTCGGCAGATCCAGTTCAATGGCAGTTTGCTTAATGGCATCTTTGCGGCTCATACCTTGTTCTACCAGTTCAGCAACTCGCTTGGTAGCATCTTCCGGTGTTGCGGACTTCTTTTCCTCCGGTACAGCGCCGGCTACCACCAACACATATTCGCCCTTGGGCGGCTGATGTGTGTATAGTTCGATCGCACCGCCCAAAGTGGTGCGGATCACTTCCTCGTGGAGTTTGGTCAGTTCCCGGCAAAGGCTGATGGGACGGTCGTTGCCGAAGACTTCCGCCATACTTTCTAAGGTGTTCATCAGCTTGTGAGGCGCTTCATAGAAGACCATTGTACGTGTCTCTTGTATCAGAGATTCCAGGTGTTCTTTTCGGCTTTTTTTAGCAGTGGAAAGGAAACCTTCAAAACAAAATCTGCCGGTGGATTGACCGGAGATGCTCAGCGCTGTGATCACAGCGCAAGGACCGGGGATGGCGCATACAGTGATGCCTGCCTCAGCGCATTGTTTTACCAGATCTTCACCAGGGTCGGAGATGGCGGGACTGCCGGCATCGGAAACCAGTGCGCAGGTCTCACCGGCTAATATCCGGTCCAAAATCACATTGCCCTTTTGCGCCTTGTTATGTTCGTAGTAACTGACAAGGCTCTTTTTTATGCCTAAGTAATTCAGCAGTTTTAAACTGACGCGGGTATCTTCTGCAGCGATAAAATCTGCTTTTTCTAGCGTTTCCCGGCAGCGGACGGAAATATCGCCCAGATTGCTGATGGGGGTGGGGACTAAGTATAACATTCCGGGCATATTCAACCCTCCTGCAAATGATATAGTTTTTGGTAATAGGGCGTAGGTGAACCGTTAGAATCGTGCAAACACGCCTCTTCCCAAATTAAACCGGGTTTTGCGCCTTTGCGAAACTGGATCAGCACAAGTGACACAGGACCATCTGTCCGATGGCGAAGCAGACAAAGTCGCTTTGCCTCCAACTGATGTTCGCCTGCGATGCGACACAGTTCACCAAGCCGTTCCGGCTTGTGCACCAAATAAAAATCGCCGCCGTATTTCAGCGCCCATGCAGCAGCGCGGAATAATGTGTCCGGTTCTAAGGACACTTCGCTTCGGGCAACGGGCGCGCTTTGGCTGATAAACCCACCGGGAAAATATGGCGGGTTGGAGATACAACAAGAAAAAGATCCGGGTTTTATAAATTGGGAGATGTTGGCGACATCGCCGCATATACTGTTTAAGCGGTGTAGGATTTGATTATCCCGGGCGTTTAGCAATGCGGTTTCGTGGGCTTTGCAGTCGATCTCAACGCCGGTTACCGTACAATCGTCACGAAGGCTGCATAGCAGCAATCCCAACGTGCCGCAGCCGGAGCCTAAGTCCAATACAGATGCGTTCTTGGGGAGTTTTACAAAACCGGAAAGGGCGACAGAATCTGTGCTCAAGGGAAATGCGCCGTCGCATAATTCCAAAGTATAGTCGTTATGCAGTTTCTCCACCCATCTCACCTCAACATAAAAAATCTGCCTGCGTAACGGAAAACCCGGTCACGCAGGCTGATCGCAAAATCGGAGAATTAGCCTTCCTCGATTGCTTCGACGGGACAGTTGTCCATGCAGGCGCCGCAGCTAACGCAGACATCAGCATCGATTACGTACTTCTCGTCGCCCTCAGAGATAGCCTCTACGGGGCAGTTATCGGCACAGCTGCCGCACTTGACGCAAGCGTCGGTGATATTGTAAGCCATAATTTTCCCTCCAATGTATGTGTAATAGGTGCATTGAAAAATATATGCACCCTTATTCTAACACGAATTTAGAAAAAAGCAATTCTTTTTTTATGAACAGGTATATTTTTTTATAACTGGGTCAAAAATCTTTCAAAAAAGGGGGGTGAGGCGGTGTATTTCAGCGCCGATGCCCAAGGGATGCTCACCTTATCTGCCCAAATCGCAAGGACGATGGGGCACAGTTACATCGGAACAGCGCATTTGTTGCTGGCAATGGCGGAATCCGGTTGCGGAGCAGGGGCGATTCTTCGACGGGAAGGGGTAGATGCCAATATCACCCGGGAGATGGCAACGGTACTGTATGGAAGAGGTACGCCGGATCTTCCGCTGCCACAGAGTTTTTCCGGGAAAATGCGCGCTGTGCTTCGAAATGCCGCCCTGGAGGCAAGAAGTGCCGGCAGTAAAGAAGTGGGAGATGTTCATTTGTTGCTGTCGTTGCTGCGTCGGGAAGATACTGCGGCGCGAACACTGTTGATCTTAAACGGCATCAGCCCGCACTTTTTGTTTTCTGTTGTGGCAGAGGAAATACATCACCAAAGGCAAACTGCAGAAAAAAGCGGAAAGGAGGCGGTCACAACGAAACTGTTGGAACAGTTCAGTGAAGATCTGATTCAAAAAGCAACCATTATGGATCCGGTGATCGGAAGAGAGAAAGAAATCGATACGGTTGTGGGCATTTTAAGCAGAAAAAACAAAAACAATCCTGCGCTGATCGGCGAACCGGGTGTGGGAAAAACGGCCATTGCGGAGGGCCTTGCCCAGCGGATGGCAGCGGGGAACGTGCCGCCGCAGTTAAAGGATAAACGGCTCGTTAGTTTAAATATGGCAAATTTAGTAGCGGGAACAAAATACCGCGGTGAGTTTGAAGAACGCCTCCGTGATGTGCTTGCTGAGATTCGCCGCAGCGGTGATGTGATCTTGTTTGTGGACGAAATGCACACCATTGTAGGCGCAGGCGCTGCAGAGGGCGCTATCGATGCAGCCAACATTTTTAAGCCGGCGCTGGGCAGGGGAGAACTGCAGATGCTGGGTGCTACCACTTTGACGGAATATAGAAAACATATTGAAAAAGACCCGGCTTTGGAACGGCGTTTTCGCCCGGTTATGGTGCATCAGCCGGATAAGGTTGCAACAATGGAGATCCTCCGGGGATTGCGTCCGGGGTTGGAGCATCACCATCATTTGCATATCAGCGAAGAGGCTATGCAAGAGGCGGTGGATCTGTCTGTGCGGTATCTGCCGGATCTGTATCTTCCGGATAAAGCCATCGACTTGCTGGACGAGGGCGCATCCCACGCCCGTATGGAGGAACTGCGCAAAGGAAAAAATCCCCGACAGACACTGGAAAACGAACTCCACGAGGCAGTTCGGGAGAGCCGGTTTGAAAAAGCGGCAGAACTGCGGGATAAAATGCAGCGCCTGGCAGTGAAACCGAGCCAAAACCGCCACAGCAAAACCGTTACCGGCGCAGATGTGGCGTGGGCAGTCTCTGCCAGAACGGGCATCCCTGTGGGGCGCTTAACGGCGGATGAGCGGGAGCGGCTGCTGCATCTGGAAACATATTTGTCCGAGGCTGTTATCGGTCAGGAGGCGGCGGTACAAACCGTTGCAGAAACAGTTCGCAGAGGACTGTCAAGTATTCGGGATCCAAACCGACCGGTTGCCAGTATGTTGTTTACCGGTCCTACCGGCGTCGGCAAAACAGAACTCTGCCGGGCGCTTGCAGAGGAACTTTTTGGCAGCAAAGATGCTATGATACGGCTGGATATGACCGAGTATATGGAAAAACAGTCTGTAGCCAGACTCATTGGCGCGCCGCCTGGATATGTTGGGTATGAAGATGGCGGAAAACTGACAGAAACTGTGCGTCGCAGACCTTATTGCCTGGTGCTGCTGGATGAACTGGAAAAGGCGCACCCGGATGTGGCAGGTATTTTGCTGCAAATTATGGAAGAGGGCGTGCTGACAGACTCTACAGGTCACACCGTCAGTTTTAAGAATGCGGTGGTTGTTATGACATCCAATGTGGGCTGGAATCTGCAAAGCGATGGATTGGGATTCCAACCTGCAGGGCGCAGTTCGGAAACTGACGCGGCGCTCCGTCAACACTTCTCACCGGAATTTTTGGGACGCATCGATAAAATCGTCCATTTCAACACTTTGGATAACCAGGCTATAGAAAAAATCGTTTGCAAATATCTGAAACAGTTGCAACAGCGCACAGAAGAAGCGGGCATTGAATTGGATATGCCGGTGGATCTGCCGAAACTGCTTGGTGGCATTTCCGGGAAGAAGGACGGCGCCCGCCAACTGCGCCGTATGGTGCAGGACAGGGTAGAAGGACCGCTGGCAGCGCACTTGCTGTCTACCGGCAAAAAGAACGCAAAAGTAAAAGCCGTTTGGGAGAAAAACGCACTGCAATTTCAATGAAAGATAAAAATACCCGCAATGATTTTTGCGGGTATTTTTATATTTCTCGCACAAAAGTTCGAAAAAAGAAAAAAACAGTAAAATTTCTTGAATTTTCCTGGTGAAAAATGATATTTTCTATTGATTTTTCGAAAATTATCTATTATACTGTCAATAAATGGAGCAAAATGGTAGCAAAGTGGAGCAAAATGGAGAGGAGGCGACCGAAATGATCGGAAAATACCCGGCAAAACTGGACGACAAGAACCGTTTGTTCGTTCCCGCAAAATTGCGCGGCGAATTGGGCGAAGATTTTTTTGTGACCTTGGGCGTCAACTGCGGTCGCCGCTGCTTGGCTGTTTACACCGCGGAAGATTGGGAGAAACTGGGTCAGAACTATAATGCGTTGCCCATTTCTCAGCGGGGCGCTGCCACAAGTTTGATCTTTATGAATGCAAATCAATGCAATCCCGATAAGCAGTTTCGTTTTTCCCTTTCTCAGTTCCTGCTGGAATATGCCGGTATTGAGCGGGATGTGATGATCGTAGGTCGCGCCGGTCAGGCAGAGATCTGGTCTGCTGATGAATTCCGTGAATTCGAGCGTGAGAATCTTACACCTGAGAAACTGCTGGCTTCTTTGGAGGCAATCGGACTATGAGTGAATTCCACCATGTTTCGGTTCTTCTGCAAGAGTGCATCGATGGTTTGAATATCAAACCGGAGGGCATTTATGTGGATGGTACGTTGGGTGGCGCAGGTCACTCCAGTCAAATTGTTGCGAAATTAAGCACCGGCAGACTGATTGGTATCGACCGGGATAACGTCGCTTTGAAAGCGGCAGGGGAGCGGTTAGCGCCCTACAGCGATAAAGTTACATTGGTCCATTCCAATTTTTGCGAAATGCGCAAGGTGCTGCAAGACCTTGGGATTGACGGTGTGGATGGGATTTTGCTGGATTTGGGCGTTTCTTCTCCACAACTTGATGACGGTGAACGAGGCTTTTCCTATATGACTGATGCGCCGCTGGATATGCGGATGAATGGGGAAGATGCCCTGAATGCGGAAACCGTAGTAAATACCTGGTCCCAAGAAGAACTGCGGCGTATTCTATACAATTACGGCGAAGAGCGATATGCGCCTCAGATCGCCGGGGCAATTTGCAAACGCAGAGAATCAACTCCCATAAAAACCACCTTGGAGTTGGTAGACATTATCCGCAGCGCAATGCCTCCCGTTGCGCTGCGGGAAAAGCAACATCCTGCAAAGCGGACTTTCCAGGCGATCCGCATCGCAGTTAATGATGAGTTGGGCAGTGTGGAAAAAGCGATGAAGGATGCGATCCCACTGTTAAACCCCGGCGGCAGACTTGCGGTGATCACATTCCATTCTCTGGAAGACAGAATCGTGAAAAACGCAATGGCAGAAGCCGCAAAAGGTTGCACCTGCCCACCAAACTTCCCGGTTTGTGTCTGTGGAAAAAAACCGCAGGTGAAACTGATCTCCCGGAAACCCATCGTTTCAACGGAAGAAGAATTAAACAACAACCCCCGTGCCCGGAGCGCAAAACTCCGTGTCTGTGAAAAACTTTAAAACCAAGAGAAAGGGTGTACCGATATGGCACAGCAAGCCGCGATCCAGTATGTAAAATTCTATACTGCAGGTAGTGCCGCCCGTAAGATCCAGGTTGCCGCACCGCCGAAGCCGGTGCATAAGACCAAAGTTGCCAAGCAGCAAAAGATCCTTATTCGTGTTGATCCGCTTGCAATGGTCGGTACATTGGTGGCGCTGGTTTTACTTGTGCTGATGGTGGTTGGTGTGTTCCGGGTGCAATCTGCACGGGAAAGAAGCGCGCAGATGGCGCAGTATGTGCAAACATTAAAAACAGAAAACCGGATGCTGCAAAACACGTATGATACCGGTTATGATTTAGAGCAGGTTGAAAAAACTGCATTGGCGCTGGGTATGGTTCCTATTGAGCAAGTACAGCAGGTCGCTATCCAAATGGAAGTACCCCAAACAGAGCAGCCGGTAGAAGGCTTTTGGAACAATGTAACAGCATTTCTTACCGGATTGTTTGCATAAAGACACGCCCGACCAATAAGTTAGAATAGTAGCTGCAATGGGCGGCGAGGGATTCCCTTGCTGCCCATTCAAGGCTTAGTGGCTAACAGAAGGGTTGGGGTAAGTTGCGCGGTAAAGTTAGGAAAAACGAGTATAATCGCCTTCGGGGCGACACCGGACAACATCGGCGGGTATTGGCGATCGGTTTGCTTTTTGGTTTACTTGCTTTTGTGCCGGTTGGATTTCGGCTGTATGACTTAATGGTCACGAATTACGATTATTATTCCGCTCTGGCGCTGCGCAATCAAACGCGCACTACCAACGTCACCGCCCAGCGGGGTGTGATATACGATCGGAATATGAACATTCTCGCTTGTAGCAAAAGTGTAGAGAATGTGTATTTAGATCCCCATGAATTGAAACAGTCCAAAGCAGATGTTACGAAACTGTCTGAAGAATTGGGGAAGATTTTGGATTTGGATCCGGAATGGATCCGGGTTCAGGCAGCGGATATGAAAATGCGCTATAAGCAGATCGCTGCCCGCGTGGATGAAGAAACAGCCGGAAAAATCCGAAAATTTATAAACGATAATAAGATCTCCGGTATTCACATAGAACCCAATACCCAAAGATATTACCCCCAAGGAACGCTGGCAGCCCAGGTGATCGGCTTTACAAATGCCTCCAACACCGGCTCAGAGGGGATCGAAGCATCCTACAACGCCTACCTGGAAGGCAGTGCCGGGCGGGTGATCACCACCAAGGGCAATAATGAGATGGATATGCTCTTTTCTTATGAGAAATATGTCAGTTCCCGGCAAGGGTGCGATGTGGTATTAACTTTGGATACCACTGTCCAGGCTTGCCTTGAAAACCAAATGGAGTCAGCCATTGCCCGTTATGACGTGCAAAACGGCGCTTTTGGTATGGTAATGGATGTGAAAACCGGGGAAATCCTGGCAATGGCAACTTTGGGGAATTATGACCCCAATAATTATCTGGAAATCGGCGATGATGCTGCTTCAGATGAACTGGAGCAACTTCGTTTAAACTATTTGAAAGAACCGGAAGGTTCTGACGCATACTTAAAAGGGAAAGAGACCTACCAAAAAGCGCTGCAACTTGCCCAACTGAAACAATGGCGAAACCGTTGTATCTCAGACGGATATGAACCTGGCTCTACATTTAAGGTGCTGACTATGGCGGCGGCCCTGGATTGCGGCGCGATCGACCTGAATACCGCATTTCATTGCTCCGGCGCAGAACAGATCCCCGGGAGATCCCAGCGGCTTCACTGCTGGCGGTCCACCGGACACGGTTCAGAGCAAACACCCCAGGCGTTGCAAAACTCCTGCAATATTGCCTTTGCCCATATTGCGCTCAAATTAGGCGGTCAGCGGTTTTATGAGTATATTGAAAAGTTCGGCATTTTGGAGAAGACCGGAATCGACTTGGCAGGAGAGAGTAAAGGCGTATTTTTTGACAAAGCGCTGGTTACTGACACGGCCAAGTGGGGAACGGCATCCCTTACATCCGGTTCATTCGGACAGACATTCAAACTGACGCCGCTACAACTTGTCCGCGGAATTGCCAGCGTTGTAAACGGCGGGTATCTAATGGAGCCTTATATCGTCTCTGAAATCGTGGATGCCCAGGGAAACACCGTTTTAAAACAAGAGCCTACCGTTGTGCGGCAGGTGATCAGCGAGGAAACCTCTGAAACGATGCGGGATTTGATTCGCAGTGTAGTTACAGAAGGAACGGCAAAAAATGCCGCGGTTGCGGGGTATGATATTGGAGGCAAAACCGGCACCAGCGAAAAAATCGATGTGTTTGACGAAAACGGTCAACGGGTGACCGATAAGATCGTCTCCTTTGTGGGCATTGCGCCAATGGACGATCCGCAATATATTGTTTTGGTGGCTTTGGATACCCCTTCCCGGCAAACGGGGATCTATATTTCCGGCGGTGTAATGGCAGCGCCGACAGTTGGCGCGGTAATGGAAGATATTTTGCCTTACCTGGAAGTAAAACAAAACTATACCCAGGAAGATGCGGCAGGAAAGCGCATTCAATTGCCGGATTTTACCGGTCTTACAGTGGCAGAAACGGAAAAAATGCTGAAAGAACTGGGTATTTCCGGAAAAATGCTCGGTTCAAATGAAACAGTCACCGGTCAAATTCCTGCTCCGGGAGAGACTGTGCCCGGCAACAGCGAAATGATTTTGTATTTTGGAGACGAACCGGAGGAAAGATGCGTAACCGTTCCGGATTTCACGGGAATGACGCGACAGCAGGCCAGCGATGAAGCCGGAAAACTGGGTCTGTATATTCTCGTCAGCGGCAATCAGACTGTGGATGCAAATGTGGTGGTTACTGCCCAATCCCCGGCGAAGGATACGGAAGTAAATATGGGAACGACCATAAAATTGGAATTTACCGATACAAAGGCTATCGATTGACAGTCGGTATGAAGGAGTTAATATGAAACTTAAGGATTTACTGCAGAATATTGAGGTTCTGGAGACAAATGTTTCTATGGACACACAGATCGAAAACATCGCCTATGACTCTCGCAAAGTCACAGCAGGTAGTTTGTTTGTGGCGATTACCGGATTTGTTACAGATGGAAATCGCTATATTTCCATGGCACTGGAAAAAGGCGCTGTTGCCGTTGTGACCCAGATCAAACCTGCAGAAAATGTACCCTACATCCTGGTAAAGTCCGATCGGTTGGCTCTGGCAATGCTGGGCGCGAATTACTACGGCCATCCTGCCCGCAGTGTTGAGATGATCGGCATTACCGGCACAAACGGAAAGACCTCTGCAACGCTGCTCATCAAGCATATTTTGGAAACAGCGCTGCAGGCAAAAGTAGGTTTGATTGGCACAATGTCCATTATGATCGGCGAGGATGCCGTTCCTTCTGAGAGAACCACACCTGAGAGTTTGGATCTACAGGCGTTGTTGGCAAAAATGCGGGACGCCGGATGCAAATATGTTTTGATGGAAGTTTCTTCCCACGCCATCGCCCTTGACCGGGTGGCGGGGATACCCTTTAAAGTCGCTGCTTTCACTAATTTGACAGAGGATCATCTGGATTTCCACAAATCTATGGAAAATTATTGCGACACCAAGGCAGAACTTTTTGCCCGCTGCGAAAAAGCAGTGGTAAATACGGACGATCCCTGGGCAGAACGGATTTTAAAAAAGGCAACCTGCCCGGTGCTGACGACCTCTGTGAAAGGCGAAGCAGATCTGTTTGCAAAGGATGCCCAATTGGAATCTGACGGTATTCGGTTTACTGCAGTCTCCGGTGGCGAGGAAACGGCTGTTCGCCTGCCCATTCCCGGCAAGTTTACCGTTTATAATGCGCTGACTGTTTTGGGTGTCGCCAAGCAATTGGGCATTCGCGTGGAAACAGCCGCCCAGGCGCTGAAAACAGCCCAAGGCGTGAAAGGCAGGGTAGAGGTGGTTCCCACACCCGGAAAACCCTATACCGTTTTGATCGACTATGCCCACACGCCGGACGGTCTTGAAAATGTCTTATCATCCGTTAAGGATTTTTGCAAAGGTCGGTTGATCAGTGTTTTTGGCTGTGGTGGCGACAGAGATCCCATCAAACGGCCTATTATGGGCAGGATCGGCGCAGAAATTTCGGATATCGCCATTGTT
>JAZQBF010000253.1:0-19084 GCA_045545615.1 Faecousia sp. | reverse complement strand
GCCACATCCACATACCTTACGATCGGTCCGGCAATCAACTGGGGAAACAGCGCCACATAGGTGCCAAAATCGATTAAATTTTTCTGCACTGCCACATTGCCCCGATATACATCGATGGTATAACTTAAGCACTGAAATGTATAAAAACTGATGCCAATAGGCAACGCCAGACGAAGCAGCGGCAGGCTCAGACCGGTGGCTGCATTGACAGACTCCACAAAGAAATCCCCATACTTAAACACCGCCAACAGCCCTAAACTGACCACCACAGATACCATCAGCCACAGTTTTTTATATGCTTGTCTGCGGCAACCGCCAATGGCAAGACCACACAAATAAAAAAGCAGAATGGTGGCAGCCATCAGCAGAACGTACATCGGTTCGCCCCAGGCATAAAACAGCAGGCTGCTTACAAGCAAAACGCTGTTTTTAAACCGAAAGGGCACAGCAAAATACACGATCAGTACTGCCGGCAAAAAATAAAACAGAAAGGGAATGCCGGAAAAAAGCATAGCCGTTCTCCTTCCTAAATGCAAAATATAAGGCAGCGACTTTGCGCTGCCTTATTTCTATCCGTTTACAGCCTCACTATAAAGGATCTCTGCTGTGGGGTAGGCTTGTTTTAATTTTGCTTCAAAAGTTGCCAAAGGTTCCTGGCCAAAAGCAGTGACCACATAATCCTCGCCAACGGCAACGATCAGCAGTTTTTCCGGGAAACCGCACATCCACTGATTATTCTGAATGGCATCCCGCATACCGGCGGCAAATGCCTCTGCGTCGGCACCCTCTGCCAAGCGGAAGGCTGCAGCAGAAAGCACATTGCTGTTCATACCGTGAACAAGGTTTGCCGCCTCCTGGAGGTTGGCAATTTGTGCTTCGGGCACTAAAAGACCGAATGTCAGCGCCTCTGTGTTGGTAATATCGTAAATTCCGGGCGCATCCATAACGGCATTGTTCTCATCGCCGCCGCCAACAAAAAACTTTTCGTTATCCCCATACAAAGCCCATACGGTTTCCAACAGTTTCAAGGCGCTCTCCGGCGCAGGTGCAGCGGGTGTCTGCTCTGCTTGTGTGGGGTTAATCTCGGTCGTACCGGCGGTGCTCTGTGTAGTGTTTTCCGGCTGTTCCGGTTTGCTGCCGCAGCCGGCTGCTACAGTGACTATGGCTGCCAAAGTAAGCAGCAATGCAATGATTCTTTTCATAAAATTTTCTCCTTTTTATCCATTTTTCTCTCTCGATGATAAATTACAAAACACACCAAAATAGTGCCAACAAAAACGCCCGCCGTGTCGATCAGCACATCCAGAATGCCCGGACCCCGATCCGGCACAAAGCGCTGAATCGTTTCATCGATGCAGGCTGTAAAAAAGCCACCTACCATCGGCAAGGCGATATGCTCTGCCTTTTTACTGCGCAGCATACGTACCAGGCAACTGATCTCTACGCCCAAGCAGGCAAATTCCGTAAAATGGGCGATCTTCCGCAAAAGGCCGTGGCCTTGTTCCGGATCTTTGGCCGGCAGGCCCAAAATCCAGTTGATCAGATCTCTGACCCACTGACTGAAAGCGCCGGAAACCTCACCCGGAAGCAGGGAGTTGCCCCAAATAAAAGCGATATTTAAGCACAAAACAACGACACACAGCGTTACCCGGCGACTGCTTTTCCTGATCACGGCAAGACCCCCAGATGCTCCAGCAGAATCTTAATTCCCAAGCCGATCAAAATCACACCGCCGGCGATCTGCGCCTTCTTTTCAAAGCGGCTGCCGAAGACATTTCCGATCTTCACGCCTGCGGCGCTGAACAAAAATGTGGTAACGCCAATGAGCACTACAGCGGCGTAAATATTCACATTTCCTGCCATCGCCAAAGATATGCCCACTGCCATTGCATCGATGCTGGTGGCAATGGCCATAATAAACATAGTCTTAACCGACAGATCGGCATTGTGGTTTTCGCAATCACATTCCTTGCTGAATGCCTCTTTGAGCATATTGATGCCGATGATCCCCAAAAGCCCAAAAGCCACCCAATGGTCAAAGGCCTCGATAGCGCCGGCAAACAATGTTCCTAAAAAGTAGCCTGCCAGCGGCATCAGTGCCTGAAAACCGCCAAACCAGGCGCCGCAGACTGCGCCTGCTTTCAGCGTCGCTTTTTTCATAGAAAGGCCTTTGCACACAGAAACCGCAAAGGCATCCATGCTCAGCCCCACAGCCAGCAGAAACAACTCTGCAAACTTCATATTACCCTCCGAAAACGCCAAAAATTCTTTCGGAAGAGATTATACCAAGGCTATAGTATGTGTGTCAAGAGAAACCGCAAAAACACAGATATTTATTTATCTTTATTTGCGGATTTCCCCTTTGTAGTGTAATTATCCCCATTTTTTACAAAAATATAGTTCTCTGGAATTTTTGTTTATGTTGCCCAATAATTATTCATATTTTTGAAACATCCTCTTAAAAACTCCGGGTCCTCTTGCAAATATCGACACAATCGTGTATAATACAAGCGAACATATATTTATGTTTTGCCCGCTTTGCGGAATAATTACTGTGGCTTTGCGCCGCTGGATTTTAGGAGATCGCTATGAAAGGTATCGTTTTGGCCGGAGGTTCCGGTACACGGTTGTACCCCCTGACTAAGGTGACATCTAAACAACTGCTCCCTGTTTATGACAAACCGATGATCTATTATCCCCTGTCTGTACTGATGAGTGCAAAGATTCGGGATATTCTTATTATTTCTACCCCGCAGGATCTTCCCCGTTTTAAAGAACTCCTTGGGGATGGTCATCAATTCGGTCTGAAACTCAGTTACGCAGAACAACCCAAGCCGGAAGGTCTTGCCCAGGCGTTCATTATTGGCGAAGAGTTCATCGGCAACGATTGCGTCGCTATGGTTTTAGGTGACAACATTTTCTCCGGCCACGGTCTTAAAAAGCGTTTGTATGCCGCTGTGCGCAACGCCAAACAAGGCAAAGGCGCTACTGTTTTTGGCTACTATGTAGATGACCCGGAACGTTTCGGCATCGTGGAATTCGACCAGGAAGGTCACGCCGTTTCCATCGAAGAAAAACCGAAACATCCCAAGAGCAACTACTGTGTCACCGGTCTTTATTTCTACGATAATGACGTGGTGCAATACGCCAAGAACCTGAAACCCTCTCCCAGAGGCGAACTGGAGATCACCGACCTGAACCGGATCTATCTGGAGCAGGGCAGATTAAATGTGGAACTTTTGGGCACAGGCTTTACCTGGCTGGACACCGGCACCCACGAAAGTTTGGTAGAGGCTACCAACTTTATTATGACCGTGGAAAACCACCAGAACCGTAAGATCGGCTGTCTGGAAGACATCGCCTATATGAACGGCTGGATCTCCCGGGAAGATGTGGAAGCAGTAATCAAAGTTTATAAAAACCAGTACGGCCGCTATCTGCAGGATGTGCTGGATGGCAAATATATCGACATCCTTCGGGACAGAAAGAGATTTGAGGAATTGACAAAATGAAAAAAACCATTATTGTAACCGGCGGCGCCGGCTTTATCGGCTCTAACTTTGTATTCCACATGTTGGGCAAATATCCCGACTATCGGATCATCTGCCTGGATAAGTTGACTTATGCCGGCAATCTGTCCACCCTGAAAGATGTGATGGACAACCCCAACTTCCGTTTTGTTAAAGCTGACATCTGCGACAGAGCCGCTGTTTATCAGTTGTTTGAAGAAGAGAAGCCGGATGTTGTGGTAAACTTTGCTGCGGAAAGCCATGTGGATCGCTCCATTGAGAATCCGGAAGTTTTCCTGCAGACCAACATTCTGGGAACACAGGTGCTTATGGATGCTTGCCGTAAGTATGGCATTACCCGTTATCATCAGGTTTCTACTGACGAAGTCTACGGTGATCTGCCTTTGGACCGTCCTGACCTGTTCTTCACCGAGGAGACCCCCATCCACACCAGTTCCCCTTACTCCTCTTCCAAAGCAGGTGCAGATCTGCTGGTTATGGCTTACCACCGGACTTACGGTCTGCCTGTGACCATCTCCCGTTGCTCCAACAACTACGGTCCTTACCATTTCCCCGAAAAACTGATCCCTCTGATGATCGCCAATGCTTTAGCAGACAAGCCGCTGCCTGTTTACGGCGAAGGTCTGAACGTCCGCGACTGGCTGTATGTGGAAGATCACTGCAAGGCTATCGATCTGATCATCCATAACGGTCGTGTAGGCGAAGTATACAATATCGGCGGACATAACGAGATGAAGAACATCGACATTGTGAAGATCATCTGCAAGGCGCTGGGCAAGCCCGAAAGTCTGATCACCTATGTAGCAGACCGGAAGGGTCACGATATGCGCTATGCCATTGACCCCACCAAGATCCACACCGAACTGGGATGGCTGCCGGAGACCAAATTTGTGGACGGTATTCAGAAAACCATTCAGTGGTATTTGGACAACAAGCCCTGGTGGGAGGAGATCATTTCCGGCGAATATCAGAACTATTACGAAAAAATGTACGGCAATATCTAAAATACGGTTGCTACTGTCGGGCAGGGAACTGCCCGACAGTTATTTTTTGCGGCATATTCCCTTTTTCCAAAAAACGCCGGAAACCGCTGTTTTCCTTGACTTTCCCGGTGTTATACACTATAATGTATTAAACTTGATAGTACTGTGCCTATCCCTTTCGGTATCCTTTTTGGGGCATACTTTTATAACACAGGAAAGGACGGGGTTTTCTATGAAAATTTTTGTTACCGGTGTCGGCGGTCAGTTGGGTCACGATGTAATGAACGAACTCCACTGCCGGGGACATCAGGGTGTTGGCAGCGACATTGCGCCGGAATACAGTGGCATTGCGGATGGTTCTGCCGTCTGCACGATGCCCTATGTGGCTATGGATATTACCGATGCCGCGCAAGTAAGCGCTGTTATTTCTGCAGAAAAGCCGGACGTGGTGATCCATTGCGCTGCCTGGACCGCCGTAGACCTGGCTGAAGATGAAGACAAAATCGAAAAAGTCCGTGCCATCAATGCCGGTGGTACCCAGAACATTGCCAATGTTTGCAAGCAACTGGGTTGCAAAATGGTATACATTTCCACCGATTATGTCTTTGACGGTCAGGGTGAAACTCCCTGGCAGCCGGATTGCAAAGACTATAAGCCTCTGAATGTCTACGGACAGACAAAACTGGAGGGCGAACTTGCTGTTGCCAATACGCTGGACAAATATTTCATTGTCCGCATTGCCTGGGTCTTTGGCCGCAACGGCAACAACTTTATTAAGACGATGCTCTCCATCGGCAAAAAGTATGACACCCTTCGAGTGGTGTGCGACCAGATCGGCACCCCCACCTACACCCTGGATCTTTCCCGGCTGCTGGTGGATATGGTGGAGACTGACAAATACGGATACTACCATGCCACCAACGAAGGCGGCTATATCAGTTGGTATGATTTCGCCTGCGAGATCTTCCGCCAGGCCGGTTACGACACCAAAGTCAACCCAGTAACCACAGCCGAATACGGTCTTTCCAAGGCTGCCCGTCCCTTTAACAGTCGGCTGGATAAATCCAAACTGGCGCAGCAAGGTTTCACCCCCTTGCCCACCTGGCAAGATGCCTTAAGCCGCTATTTGAAAGAAATCGAGGTTTGAGTTATGGGAAAGATCACAGTGACCAAATGTCCCATTGAAGGACTTTATATCATTGAGCCCACCGTTTTCGGTGACAACCGGGGCTACTTTATGGAGACCTACAATCAGCAGGATATGCTGGAAGCAGGTTTGAATATGAAATTCGTTCAGGACAATCAGTCTATGAGTGTCAAGGGCGTGCTCCGGGGTCTGCATTTCCAAAAGCAGTTCCCTCAGGGCAAACTGGTTCGCGCCATCAAAGGCAGCGTCTTTGATGTGGCTGTAGATCTGCGCGCCGACAGTCCCACTTACGGCAAGTGGTACGGCGTGGAATTAACAGAAGAAAATAAAAAGCAGTTCTACATTTCCGAAGGTTTCGCTCACGGCTTTTTGGTGCTTTCCGAAACTGCAGAATTCTGCTATAAATGTACCGACTTCTATCACCCCGGTGATGAGGGCGGTCTTGCCTGGAACGATCCCGCCATCGGCATCGAATGGCCGGATCTGCATGGCGCTTACCAAGGTACTGCCTCCGCAGAAGGCTACAGCCTTGCCGACGGCACACCGCTGAACCTTTCCGAAAAGGACCAGAAGTGGTCCAACCTGGCTGATACCTTCAAATTTTAAGAGAGATTAGAGGATTTTGCTATGCAACACGTATTTATCGTAGGTTCCAAGGGAATCCCCGGCGCCTATGGCGGATATGAAACATTTGTTGACAAGCTGACAGAATACCATCAAGACCATCCCGGTCTTAAATACCACGTCGCCTGTAAAGACACCAAACCCGGCGAGCAGATATATCACAACGCCCGGTGTTTCCATATTAAAGTTCCCAATATCGGCCCTGCCCAGGCGATCTACTATGATGTTGCCGCTTTGGCAGATTGCTGCCGCTATATCCGGAAGAACAACATTCAAAACCCCATCGTCTACATTCTTGCCTGCCGGATCGGTCCGTTTATGGCGCATTTTGTCCGGCGCATTCACAAATTGGGCGGCGTCGTGTATGTGAACCCCGACGGTCATGAGTGGCTCCGCGCCAAATGGCCTGCTCCGGTACGGAAATACTGGAAGATTTCTGAAGCGCTGATGACCAAGCATGCAGATCTGATGGTCTGCGACAGCAAGAACATCGAATCCTACATTCAAGAATCTTACGCCGCTTACTCCCCCGCTTCCACCTATATCTCTTATGGCGCAGAGACCCGCAAAAGCGCCCTGGCAGACGATGACGAGAAACTGCTGGGTTGGTACGGAGAAAAGGGTCTTTCTGCTAAGAGTTATTACCTGGTGGTCGGTCGTTTCGTTCCCGAGAACAACTACGAAACTATGATCCGGGAATTTATGAAAAGCGATACCAAGCGGGATTTTGCCATTATCACCAATGTCAATGACAAATTCCTGGAGGAACTGGAGGAAAAACTCCACTACAAAGAAGATCCCAGAATTAAATTTGTGGGCACTGTGTATGACCAGGAACTGCTAATGAAGATCCGGGAAAATGCATACGGCTATTTCCACGGCCACGAAGTAGGTGGCACAAACCCCAGCCTTTTGGAGGCTCTGGGCTGCACCGATCTGAACCTGCTGCTAAATGTTGGTTTTAACCGGGAAGTTGCGGAGGAATCCGCCCTTTACTGGTCAAAAGATGCCGGAGATCTGGCAAACTTGATCCACAAAGCAGACGCCCTTTCCCCGGAACAGATCGCTGATTTGGGCGTCAAAGCAAAACAGCGGATCAAAGATGCCTACAGTTGGCAGTTTATCGCTGCAGAATACGAAAGATTATTTCTGGAGGCTTTCCAATGAGCATATTCCAAAGCGCAAATATTTTACTGCCCAACAAAACGACACAGTTGGATAAGTGGGCAGTGATCGCCTGTGACCAATTCTCTGCCCAGCCGGAATATTGGGAGCGGGTAAAGATCTTTGCCGCCGATGCCCCCTCTACCGTGAATCTGATCCTTCCGGAGTGTTATCTGGAAGGCGATTATTCCGGCAAGGTGGCGACCATTAACAAAGCCATGCTCTCCTATATGGAGCATAATATTTTTGAAGAATACAAAGATGCCTTTATTTATGTTGAGCGCACTTTGCTCTCCGGCAAAATCCGCCGTGGTGTAGTAGGCGCGATCGATCTGGAAGCCTACGACTACACCCCCGGTTCTCAAAGCGGTGTCCGGGCAACGGAAAAAACCGTTTTGGAGCGAATCCCGCCCCGTCAGCGGATCCGGGAAAACGCATCTTTGGAATTGCCCCACGTGCTTTTGCTGTGCGATGACCCAAAACAGCAGTTGCTGGGCAGTATGGATGTTGCCTCTCTTCCGGTGGTTTACGATTTTGACCTGATGGAAGGCGGCGGCCATATCACCGGCCGCCTGATCCAAGGCGCAGCAGCAGACAATTTCCGCGGTGCCATCGCCGCATACGAAGCAAGTTGCGAAGTAAAATTCGCCCCCAACGCGCCGGTATATTATGCCGTGGGCGACGGCAACCATTCTCTTGCCACCGCCAAAAGTTGTTTTGAAGCAATGAAGGCTGCCCAACCTGACAAGGACTTCTCCTACCACCCGGCTCGTTATGCTCTGGTAGAACTGGAAAATATCCACGACGATTCCCAGGAAATCGAGCCGATCCACCGGGTGATCTTCCACACAGAGCCTGACAAACTTCTTCAAGAAATGGAGGCAAAGTTGGGCTGTCCGGATGGCGAAGCCATCCGCTGGCACAGCGGAAGCCGCAGCGGTGAGATCCGGCTGAAGTTGGCACCCGGTCAGTTGTGCATTGCCGCTGTGCAGGCATTCCTTGACGATTACTTAAGCCGGAACAGCGGTGAGATCGACTATATCCACGGAGACGACGATACCCGCCAGTTATCTGCAGCAGAAGATGCCATCGGCTTCCTGCTCCCTGCTATCCACAAAGGCGGTCTGTTCCCCGGTATCATAGCCGACGGCGTACTTCCCAGAAAGACTTTCTCCATGGGGCACGCCCAGGAAAAGCGTTATTATATGGAGGCCCACCAAATACGCTGACACAATCACAGAAAGATACAGGTAAAAAATATGAAGCGCGTAATTACATACGGCACGTTTGACCTTTTGCATTATGGCCACATCAATCTATTACGCCGCGCCAAGGCGTTGGGCGACTATCTTGTGGTAGTGGTTTCCACTGATGAATTCAACTGGAATGAAAAGCAGAAAAAGTGTTATTTTACATACGAGCAACGGAAGTCTATATTAGAGGCGATCCGCTATGTGGACCTGGTCGTTCCCGAAGAAAACTGGGAGCAAAAGCGCACCGATGTGCATAAATACAACATCGATACCTTTGTTATGGGCGACGACTGGAAAGGAAAGTTTGATTTCCTCGAAGAAGAGGGCGTTGAGGTGGTTTATCTCCCCCGCACCCCGGAGATCAGCACCACCCAGATCAAACACGATCTGAATAAGTAACACACAAGGAAACAGTAATTATGAAAAAAGCAGTTGTGATTGGCGGCAGCAACGGCATTGGTCTTGCCATCGCCAAAAATTTGATCAGCAAAGGTTTCCATCCCTGCATTCTGGACATTTGTCAACAGGATGCTGCTGCATTGGAAGCAGGTAAATATACCTATCTCCCCTGCAACCTGCTGGATCTGGATGAATCTGTCATAGAAAAACTGGCTGCAGATCCCAATGTGACCTTTTTGATGATCACCGCCGGTTTCGGTCGGGTGGCAGATTTTGAAGATCTGCACACCGCAGAGATCGGAAAACTCTTAAAAGTGAACACCGTATCCTCCATTCAGATCCTGCGGTTGTTTTATGACCGGATCAAGAGCAAGGACGCTTTCTACTGTGGCATTATGGGTTCAATTGCAGGTCTTTGCAGCAGTCCTATGTTCAGCGTTTATGCCGCATCCAAAGCAGCCATCTGCCGGTTTACAGAGAGTGTGAATATCGAGTTGGAAGTTGCCGGTGTGGAAAACCGGATCTTAAACGTTTCCCCCGGTTCTATCCGTGGCACCCGTTTTAACGGCGGCAGCAACGATCTGGACGAGACCGCTGACCTTGCGGAAACTATTTTGCAGAATGTTTTTGAGAGAAACACGCTGTTTATTCCCCAATACGAGGAAACTTTTAAGGGCGTGTTGGATCGCTATCACAACGACCCCCATCAGTACGGACTGGATAGTTATGCCTATAAACTGAAATCCGGTCGTGTGCAAAGCAAAAAGCAGGTTGTAGTGGGTTATCTGTCCGGAACCTTTGATCTGTTCCATGTTGGCCACCTAAACCTGCTGAAACGGGCAAAATCCCAATGCGATTATCTCATTGTAGGCGTACACCCGGATGCCTCTCATAAGGGCAAGGAGACATTTATCCCCTTTGACGAGCGTATGGCTGTGGTGGGCGCTGTGCAGTATGTGGACAAAGTCGTTCCCTCCTGCCCGGAGGACAGCGATGCCTGGGACAAATGGCATTACGACCGTCTCTTTGTAGGCAGCGACTATAAGGGCACTGAGCGTTTTATGCGCTACGAAGCCTATTTTGCGGACAAGGGCGTGGAGATCGTCTATTTTCCCTACACCCAAAGCACCTCCAGCACCCAGATCCGCCAGACTATCATACAAAAAAACAAAGACAAATAAAATACACTACAACATAAATGGCAGGCATCCACAAAGGACGCCTGCCGTTTTTCTTATTCTACAATATAAGCATTTACGATCTCGCCGTAGTAGGCGGTGTGATAGTCGTTTTCGTTGGGTGTTCCCTTTGCGTAGTACCGGGTATCATAATTCGGATCAATTGCCTTGGGATCTTGATCCTGCTTGTAGATCACCTTGCACTCCAATGTCAAAGGCAGTTCCTTGATTGCCGGTACGCTGACGGATTCCGGTTCTTCCAATGTAAGATCCAATTCTTTGATCTTGTCCATATCTCTTCCGGACTTGGAGCCGCAGACTGAGAGAATGTTTTTATCCACTTCTCCAACAGGAACATTTACCGTAAATTCGCCATTTTTGTCTAAAAGTCCTTTGGTATAGCGGCTTTCCCGGACAAACGCGATATAAATAGGTCTTCCCCACTGGATTCCCAGCGTGCCCCAACCGATAGTCATACTGTTCACCTTGCCCTCGGCAGCAGTTGTGAGCAACACGCCTTTACCGGTCTGCTCTAAAATTTGGGGTGCATACTCCCAAATATTGATTTTCCGTTTCATAAAATCACTCCTTTTTTCTTTTATGATACTGAAAAAATTGCAGATTTGCAAGGGAATTTTACCGACACACTTTTACCAGTAAACCACTATTGGCTGGAAGCGTAACGGTAAACCCACCTGTTGTTTCCTGGGTCTCGCCGCCCCGGTAGGCATAAGTTTCTGCCAAGCGCCAACCGTCCAGCGTAATGGTAGCGTTTTGTGCCTTGGGCGCATAGTTCAGCACGCACAAATACCGCACATTTTCACTTTCGATATGTTCGGTGACACATACATCGGGGCGATCAGAGGTGGCGATCTTATCACTGTTGCGCATATCCAGCATTTGATAGAGACGATAGAAGGGGTCTGTATTGGCTCTGCCCGGCTTGGTGGCTGCTTCCAGTTCCACCGGGAAGGCGCAGAAGAACACTTTACCCTTGCCGTAAGCAAATTCTGTAAAGGCGGGATTGCCGCTTTCGTCACGAAGGAGGACGTTTGCGCCGACTTCTGCAAATTCGCAACGGAATGCACTGCCCAAACCGTCGATTCTCTTGCCATCAATAACTAAGGCATCCGGCGCGCTGCGCTGGCTGCGGCGAACCACTTCCAGTCCGGTCACTTCCTTGAAAGGAGAAAGCAGCGCGGTATTCAGCGACATATACAATGTTGCGCCCTGCTCTACCCGACCCATCAGTTCCCACATCACCCGACGGCGGATATTCAGATCGCCGGTCAGGGACGGGAGTAAGTAGGCGTTTGCCTGGGGAATTTCGTCCAGGTGCCAGCAGAAGGAAATATCCAATCCAGCCTGCTTTGCCAGGGTAAAGGCGCCGTAGGCGACACCCCAGGTGTCCTGACCTTCCGTCAGTACACAAACTGCATCCTCCACTCTGGGCGGCAGTTTTTCCATAGGCAGGCTTTCTGTAAATTCCATAAAGGCAGTCATCTCATTACACACCGGCTTGGGTGTGTGATCCAGATGGAACATACCCAATTCCCGCTCCACTGCGCACCAGTCATAAGGCGTGGTCTCCAGGTGGGATTGCTCGTTGGCGCACCACCATAAAAATCCCTTCAAATCGTGCGCCCAGGCAGAGAACAGGCACGCCCGGACATAGTCGCCGGCAACACGCTCATTGGCGATCATCGGGCCTAAAGTACCCGCCTCTTCGATATAGCAAGGCTTGCCGCCCAAACCCTGATACATAATAGACTGGGCGGTGGAGTGTAACACACTCTTCATCTCATTGACAGGATCGGTATGGCAGTGGGGTGTGAAAACAGGATAGGGATGGGTGCACAGAATGTCTAACAATTCGCCCTGATCTGCAGGTGTCCAGGCGCCATTGGGCAACAGTCCGTGCATACCGGAGATCACCGGTCGGGTGGGGTCTTCTACCCGGATGGTATTGCCGATCAGCGCTGTCCAGCAATAGGCTTTGTCCACATTAGTAGGGCCCATACAGTTACACTCGTTACCCAGAGACCAGGCGGCGATCACCTCTTGATTTTTAAAGCGGCGCACCATATAACGGACAAAACGCACCTGCCAACGGATGACCTGCGGGTCTGTCAGCATATCTTTGCTGTGCAGTGCCTCAGGCGCAAACAACCTACCGCTCATCCAACCGGTAACAATAGCAACGACCAGCCGAAGTCCATGACGCTTGGCGCAGTCACAGACCCACTGGAATCTTTCCACCATCACCGGATCGATGCCGGCTCTGCCTTCTTCCGTAAAGGGCAGCGGCTGGTCGCCGATGCGCATTTCCTTTTCCTCATTAGATCCGCCGTGATGCATCCGAAGGGGCTGGAAATCCCGCCACAACGGGAATAAACGCACCACCCGGTTTTTGGATGCTGCCAACCGGGCAAAGTCTGCCTCTACCACTTCCGGATCCCAATTACGCCACATTTCTGTGCCGGCATGAGATGCCCAATAGTTGCAGCCCGTGAAGAACTTCCCGGATTCAAACAGTTTCTCCATATTGCTACCTCCTGATAACTTTTTCTTTTATATTAAGATATCTGTCCCGGAAGTGCAACAGAAAAAACCATATTTTTTGCTTAGTTTTTCTGTTTGTATTGAAAATTACGATTTTTCTGCTATGATGGATTGTAGAATCAAAGGAGGTTCGCCCTATGCAGACCATCAACCGTTTTGCCGCTGAGAACTATATTGGCAAGGAAAACAGTGTTTTTGTGAAAACTTCCAACTTGCAGAAAGATTTTCCTCTCCACTGGCACAACTATTTTGAAATTGAGATCGTTACCGGCGGCAGCGGTACTATGATCATTAATGCAGAATCTTTCGATGCTGACCTGCAGACGGCCTTTTTGCTAACACCCGTGGATTTTCACCAGATCCACCCGGACCCCCAATTGAAATTATTGAACATTTCCTTTGATCAGCGTATTCTCAGCGAAAAAACGCTTTTACAACTTTCCAAAACAAAATGCAACGCATATACATTGGGCAAAGCCGCAAAAAGACGGCTGTTGCAAGCGGTACAACTGCTGCAGCACGAATGTAGCATCGGTGGGGATTGCCAGGGGCAACTTTGTGAATATATCTTAGCCTGCCTGTTTCGGGAAGATCCTACCGCCCAACCGCCGGAAATAAGCGAAAATCTGCCCGGTATTCAAAGGGCTGTCCTATATTTGGAAATGCATTTTAAGGAAAATATATCTTTGGATATGCTCGCCCGGGAGGCAGGCTTCAATCCCACTTATTTTTCTGAACTTTTCCGCAAGACCACCGGACAAAGTTACAAGCAGCGCTTGATGGAATTGCGCGTTCGCTATGCAAAAATACTCCTGAAAAACGGTGTCCCCGTCAGTCGCGCCTGCTTTGAGTCGGGTTTCGGCTCTCTTTCCAACTTCACTGCCGTGTTTAAGCAGGCTTACGGTATTACGCCCCGGCAATATCAATTGTCCCGATAAAAATCAATTTTCCTGAAACATCCGGCTTTCCGGTTTACTTTTGAAATAAAAAATGTTATACTGATTGTTAGAGCATTTGAAAGGAGGTGCTGGCTTGCGCCGTTTTTCCAGCGAGTTTAAAAGTTTCCTGCAAAAAGGCGATATGGTGCTTTTGATTTTATGCCTGATCGCTACGGCCTTTGGCTGTTTGGTCATTGCCAGCACCACACAGACCATGTCTGACGCAGCCCGGTATGTGCCGACCCAAATTGCCGCTACCGTGCTGGGTGTGTTGCTGTTCGCTGTCATTTCTTCCATTGATGCAGACTTTTTCTCTGAACACCGGGTCTGGCTGGTTGTGTTTAACGTCTTTTTGCTTCTTTTATTGATCCCCTTTGGCACAGACAACGGCACCGGTAATAAATCCTGGTTGGATATTCCGCTGGTTCCCGTTGATATTCAGCCTGCTGAGATCTGTAAGATCGCATTTGTTCTGGTTCTTGCCTCAGTGATGGGTGCCCGGCAAAACCAAATTTCCCGTCTTCCCTCTGTTTTGCATATTGCTTTCCATCTGATTTTGATCGTTGGTTTGAATATGCTCCTTAGCCGGGATATGGGCGTTTCCCTGATCTTCGTTTTTATTTGCTTTGGTATGGCCATCGCCGGCGGTGTCAGTTGGCTTTGGTTCTTGCTGTTAGGCGGCGGAATCGTGGTTTCCTTCCCACTGGTTTGGAACTTTGTTTTCTCTGCATATCAGCGCAACCGTATCGAGGTGCTGTTCAACCCGGATCTGGACCCCCACGGCATCGGCGCCCGTTATCACACCGTCCGCGCCCTCCGCTCCCTGACCGGCGGCGGTCTCACCGGACAAGGTCTGTTTAACGGAATCCGTACCCAGACCCCCGAGGCGCTTTACGCCCAGCACACAGACTATATTTTCTCCGCCATCGGTGAAGAACTGGGATTTTTAGGTTGTTTATTTGTGATCATTTTGCTGTTCGCCATCATCGCCCGTTGTATCTGGGTCGGTATTAAAAGTCCGGATTACACCCGGCGGATGATCTGCTTCGGCTCTGCCGCGGCGCTTATTTTCCAGGTGATCAGTAATGTTGGTATGAACATTGGTCTGACCCCTGTTATCGGTCTGACGCTGCCGTTTATCAGTTACGGCGGTTCCTCGCTGATTTCCCTTTATGCTATGTTGGGGCTTGTTTCCGGCGTTCACGCCCGACCTGCTCCCACCAGTCAAGAGCGGTATATCCGTCCCCCCTTAAAAGATCATTCAATTTATTCAAGAGGTGCTTAACGATGAAAACGTTTATGGACAAAGATTTCCTCCTGGGCACAGAAACAGCCCGCCATCTGTATCACGATTACGCAAAAAATATGCCTTTGGTAGACTATCACTGCCACCTGAATCCCCGGGAAATTTACGAAGACCGGCGGTTTAACAACCTGGCGGAAGTTTGGCTGGGCGGCGAAAACCCTGACGGCAGTTATTTTGGCGACCACTACAAGTGGCGTCTGATGCGTTCCAACGGTACGCCGGAAGAATATGTATCCGGTAATAAGCCCGGTTTTGAGCGGTTTATGAAACTGGTGGAGGCATTGGAAGTTGCCATTGGCAATCCTATGTACCACTGGTGTCATTTGGAATTGCAGATGTTCTTCGGTGTTACTGAACCCTTGACCACCCAGAGCGCCAAACGGATCTGGGATCACTGCAATGAGATGCTCCAGAATGACCCGGATATGACCGCAAGAGGCTTGATCCGCAAGTCCAATGTTGCTTTCATCGGCACGACTGACGACCCCATTGACGATCTTTCCTGGCACGAGAAACTGGCTGCTGACCCCACTGCCCCCTGCAAGGTCTGCCCCTCTTACCGTCCGGACAAAGCCATCAACATCACCAAAGGCGGTTTCGTAGAATACATCACCGCATTGGCAAAAAGCGTTGGCAAAGAAACACTGCATAGCACGCAGGATGTTTGTGATGCGCTGGTAGAGCGGCTGGAATACTTTGCCGCCCGGGGTTGCAAAGCAAGCGACCACGGCTTGGACTATGTTCCCTACCGGGAAGGCACAGATGCCCAGGCCGATGCTGCCTTTAAAAAGGCTATGGCTGGTGAGACTGTCACATTGGAAGAGGCCGAGATTTATCAGACAAAGATTCTGGTCTGCCTTGGCAAGGCATACAGCCGTTTGGACATCGCTATGCAATTGCACTACTCCTGCCTGCGGAACAACAATGAAAAGATGTTCCGGAAAATGGGTCCCGACACCGGCTTCGATGCCATCGCCCAGAACACCTGCGGCGGCAACATTGCCCAACTGCTGTCCAAACTGACCGAAACAGACGAATGCCCCAAGACCATTTTGTACTCTCTGAATCCTGCAGACAATGAGCAACTTGGCACACTGCTGGGCTGCTTCCAGGACGATTCTATTCCCGGCAAGATTCAGCACGGTTCTGCCTGGTGGTTCAATGACACCAAGACCGGTATGCAGGAGCAGATGATCTCCCTGGCAAACCTGGGCATCCTGGGCAACTTCGTAGGTATGCTTACCGACTCCCGTTCTTTCTTAAGTTACGCCCGCCACGATTACTTCCGCAGAATTCTGTGCGATCTTATTGGTACTTGGGTGGAAAACGGCGAATACCCCAACATTGATTCCTCTCTCAAGAAGATCGTAGAGGGCATCAGTTATAATAATGCCGCCAGATATTTTGGGTTATAAAAAGCATAAAAAATACCGGAACCTTCGTTCCGGTATTTTTTATATCTCTTACTTGCCGCAGAATTCCTTTGCCACGGCTGCAATATTATCCGCACACAGGCCAAACTGTTTCAGCAGATTCACAGCGGGACCGGAGTGACCGAACTCGTCATTCACGCCGATACGCTTGACGGGGGTGGGGCACTTTTCGCTAAGAACGGAGCAGACTGCTTCGCCCAAACCGCCGATGATGGAGTGCTCTTCGCAGGTGACGATCTTGCCGCACTTCTTGGCAGCCTCGATCACCAGTTCTTCATCAATGGGCTTAATGGTAGCCATATTGATGATCATAGCATTGATGCCCTGCTCAGCCAGCAGTTCGCCTGCCTGGATAGCCTCGTAAGTCATCAAACCGTTGGCAATGATAGCCACATCGGTGCCGTCCCGGAGAATCTCACCCTTGCCGATTTCAAACTTGTAGTCTTCATCGTGGAATACGGGAATTGCCAGACGGCCAAAGCGGAGGTACACAGGACCTTCCATCTCATAAGCAGCCTTCACAGCGGCTCTAGCCTCCACATCGTCAGCGGGGCAGATAACGGTCATACCGGGGATAGAACGCATCAAAGCGAAGTCCTCGCAGCACTGATGGGAAGCGCCGTCTTCACCCACGGAGATACCGCCGTGGGTGCCGCCGATCTTCACATTCAGGTGGGGATAGCCGATGGAGTTACGGACCTGCTCAAAAGCACGGCCAGCCGCAAACATTGCAAAACTGGAGGCAAAGGGAACAAGGCCCATGGTGGACATACCGGCAGCAATACACATCATATTGGCCTCGGCGATGCCGCAGTCAAAGTGACGCTCGGGGAATGCTTTTTTGAAAACGCCGGTCTTGGTAGCGCCTGCCAGGTCGGCATCCAAAACTACCAGATCATCGTACTTTTCGCCCAATTCGACCAAAGCAGCGCCATAACTGTCACGGGTCGCAACTTTCTTTACTTCTGCCATAATTACATCGCCTCCACTTCTGCCAGTTTTGCCTTCAATTCGGTCATTGCCTGCTCGTATTCTGCATCATTGGGGGCTTTGCCGTGCCAGCCGGCATTGTCTTCCATATAGGAGACATCCTTGCCCTTGGTGGTCTTGATGACGATGGCGCTGGGTTTGCCCTTCACGGTGCGGGCGTGGTTGAATGCAGCCTCGATAGCATCAAAATCGTGACCGTCGATGGTCTGAACATCAAAGCCGAATGCCTCCAGTTTACCAACGATGGGATAGGGGCTCATAACTTCGCCAACGCGGCCGTCGATCTGCAAGTCGTTATTATCCACAACGATGCACAGGTTGTCCAGTTTGTAGTGGGCAGCAGACATACATGCCTCCCAAACCTGGCCTTCCTGGATCTCGCCGTCACCCAGCAGAGAATAAACACGGTTCGTTTTGCCGGTGTGTTTGGCAGCCAGCGCCATACCCACAGCAACAGAGATGCCCTGACCCAGAGAACCGGTGGACATATCCACACCGGGAACGGTGTTCATATTGGGGTGTCCCTGCAAATAAGAGTCGATGTGCCGCAAAGTAGGCAGATCTTCTACAGGGAAGAAACCACGCTCTGCCAGCGCAGAATACAGGCCAGGTGCGGTGTGACCCTTACTCAGGACAAACCGGTCACGACCTTCCCACTTGGGATTCTTGGGGTCAATGTTCATTTCCTTAAAATAGAGGTAGGTAAACACCTCTGCAGCGGACAAACTGCCGCCGGGATGGCCTGCCTTTGCGCCGTGGGTGGACTCGATAATGCCCATCCGAACTTTGCAGGCAATCGCCATCAGTTCTTTCTTCTGCTCGAAAGTCATTGTTGGCCTCCTTAATTTTCTAAAATTTCATCGAAAATATTTTACCATTAAATGGTGAAAAGTGCAAGTATTTTGCTTACATTTGCAAAAGCATTTTAAAGGAAATCAGTCTGCGGCGCTATATTTTTGAATTTCTCCGGGATATCCGCTTCGCTGACCAAATAATTCACCGATTTCAGATCGCACTGTTTATAGCCTGCATACTTGTCAAACTTCTCGCTGTCACACAAAAAGACCGATTTTGCTGCATGGTTCATCATCGCTTCTTTCACTTTTACCTCTTCCAGTGAACTGTCGTATATCACGCCTTCCGGTGACAATGCCTTGGAGGAAAAGAATGCGAAATCCGCCCGCATATCGGAAAAGATCCGCGTTGCATTTTCTCCGATCAAACAGCGGCGGTAACCGCTGACCCGACCGCCGGTGGAATACACCGTAATGCCCGCTGGCTGTTCTGCGCAGAGGATCTCCAAATTGTTGGTAACAATCGTTACTTTCTTAGTTCGGAACAATTCTTGCGCCAGAAACAAAGCGCTGGACGATTGATCCAAAAACACAATATCTTTCTCTCCTACCAGGGATGCCGCCTTTTCTGCCATCACTTTTTTCTCACGAATACGGCTGTGTAACCGCAGGGCAAAAGGTACGCTTCGGGCATTGCTCTTGGCAAGTTCCACACCGCCGTAACTGCGCTCCACCAGTGTCTCCTGCTCCAACTCCACCAGATCCCGGCGAATGCTGGACTCG
>JAZQBF010000252.1:0-3064 GCA_045545615.1 Faecousia sp. | reverse complement strand
GAGGGTGACCAGCAGACCCAGCGCCTGGTAGGACTTTGCCAGTTCTACGGTCTGGGCGGGGTCTTCAGCGCCGCCGATGATAACGGCAACGCCGGGAATATCGCCGGTAACCAGGGGCAGACCCAGATTACGGACGAATGCGTCGGAAAGGAAGCCCATTTCGGGCTCAGCGTAAGGCTCTGCGCCGTGCAGGTACTTCAGTACCTCCAAAAATTCTGCGCAAAGAGCAGATGCAACGCCGCTGTCGAATGCGTCCTGCAGGCGCTTGTTCCGGGTCATCATAGGCTTGATGTCGTTTTCCAGGGCAGATTTCAGTTCGCCCAGGTTTTCAACCTTCTTGCCGGTGATAGAGTAGTAGCAGGGCAGGTTGTAAGCGGTGTTGGGGAATGCCACCGGCTCGCTTTCGCCATATTGGGCGATGGCGGCATCAATGGCAGCAACGGTACGGTCGTAGTTATAGTCGTTACCGTTAAAAACTCTGTCAAAAAGTGTCAACTCGTATTCCTCCTTTTAAATTTATAGGAAGCCGGGATGGCCCGGCGGCCAATTTCGCACCCACATTGGGTGATTGTCTTTCCGCCTTTGGGTGGTAGCCCGGTATCTTCCTTGCGGAAACAAGCGGAACACGGAAGGATTTCTCCCAAGGCCCCCTTGTGCAAAGGGGGCTGTCACCGAAGGTGACTGGGGGATTGCGATCCCTCCGCCACGGCTTGCGCCGTGCCACCTCCCTTTCACAAGGGAGGCTTATTCCTGATCTAAAATCGCTTTGATCTTCCGGATCTCATCGACCACTGCCGTACTGAAATCGTAGGGGGATTTCCCCTGCCGGTCGGCGTCGATGACCTCCGTATTATAGTGGATGATGCCCAAAAGGTCTTCCGGGGGAATGGCTTGCCGGACGAATTCCTCGTCCTCAACGCAGCGAACCTTGTTCGCTACCACCCGGACTTGCTTGACCCCCAGGTCAGCAGCCAGCCGCTTCACATTGCGATAGGTCTGTACGGACCTTGCTCCCGGCTCAATGACCACGATAAACTGGTCCATATTGGCGGCAGTGCCTCTGCCCAGATGCTCCAGCCCCGCTTCCATATCCATAATGACCACATCGTCTTTCCGATAAGTCATTGCGGCAAGGATGGACTTTAACATCACGTGCTCGGGACACACGCAGCCGCTGCCACCCAAATCCACCGTACCCATCACCAGCAGTTTGACGCCGTTAACGGACTTGGCAAACTTTTCCGGGATGTCGGCAACATAGGGGTTCAGTTTATAGAACTTGTTATCGTCGGAAGCGCCGGTGCGCTCCTTGGCTAAGTCTTTCATTTTGGAGATGGGGATGATCTCATCCACCTCTTCCTGATTTAGACCCAAAGCCAGACCTAAATTGGCATCGGGGTCCACATCGGCGGCAAGGACCGTCCGCCCTTCGTCGGCGTAGAGCCTTGCCAGTGTGGAAGACAACGTGGTCTTACCCACGCCCCCCTTGCCGGTAATCGCAACTTTCATGTAAATATGACCTCATTACTGTCATTGGACAATCTAACCGGAGATTGCCACGCCGGTGTAAGCACCGGCTCGCAATGACAACAAAAACAAAATAAATTTCAGAGCCGAGCAGCGAGAGATTTTGGTGCAGGCGAAGGTTGAAAGTTTCCATTATACTTTGTGTATATGGGAACTTTCAAAACGCACGCATGCGCCAAAAGATCCGCTGGGATCAAATACCAAGTGCTTCGCGCTTGGCTTCTATACAGGCGATCATCTTGTCGCCGAGAGATTCGATGTCGGTGTCAACAACGAACTTTGCCTCGACCCACTTGTTGACGCCGTTTTCGCCCTGGAGCCACTCGGTAACTTCGGTAGAGCCCTTGGAGTAGGGGTCAACGCCCAGGAAGGTCTCAATACCGGTAGCCACAACGTAGTTACCGATGGAAACAGCCTTCTCACTCATCCATTCGGGGGCGCAACCCACAACCGGAACCTGGGAAATGTTAATGCCCCAGTCCTTGGCGATGTCGGAAGCCAGCACCATCATACGGGAGATATCCACGCAGGAACCCATGTGCAGAACGGGGGGAATGCCAGCCAGTTCGCAAACGCGTTTCAAGCCTGCGCCGCAGTATTCCTTCGCCTGCTCGGGATCCATCAAGCCTGCCTTGGCAGCAGCCTGAGCGCTGCAGCCGGTGGTGATAACGATAATATCGTTCTCCAGCATCTTCTTCATCAGTTCGATGTGAGCGGTGTCGGGGCGGACCTTGGGGTTGTTACAACCGACCATAGCCACCGCGCCGCGGATAACGCCGGAGTGGACACATTCAACCAGAGGCTTGGTAGTACCCATCTCATCCAGTTGGGTGTTGGCAACGCCGTCTAAGACCTTCTTGATAGCCTCAACAGAGTAGCCCACGCGCGCCTTCTGCTTCTGGGAAGGAATGTTGACCAGTTCGGGGGTACGGTTTTTGAAGTTCTCGATCGCCATCTTCACGATCGCCTTTGCGTTTTCGCCTGCGGTCTCCGCGCTGAAGCGGTAGAACTCAGAGTCGGGCATACGAGCGATGGGAGAGGTGGTGATGAACTTGGTGTGGAAGCACTTGGAAAGGGGGCCCAGCGCAGGGAAGATACACTGCACGTCCACAACGATTGCCTCACAAGCGCCGGTAAGTACTACATTTTCCTGATTCAGGAAGTTGCCTGCCATGGGGATGCCGTGACGCATAGCCACCTCGTTGGAGGTACAGCAGACACCGGAAACGGTGATGCCCTTAGCGCCCATGCTCTTGGCGTAAGCGATCATTTCGGGATCGTTGGCGTAGTAAACGATCATCTCGGAAAGAGAGGGATCGTGACCGTGAACAACAATGTTGACATTTTCTTTTTCCATGACGCCGATGTTTGCCTCGGTGTCGATGGGCTTGGGAGTGCCGAACATAACGTCGGAGAACTCGGTACCCATCATAGAGCCGCCCCAGCCGTCGGAAAGACCGGCGCGGAGCGCCTGACGGATCAGCGCCTCAGGCAAAGAGGAGCAACCCATGTGGGTCATGTGCATAGCGGTAGCGAT
>JAZQBF010000251.1:0-12585 GCA_045545615.1 Faecousia sp. | reverse complement strand
TTCGAAGATAAGGATGCTTATACCTTCGCAGGCACCAACTTTGCCCACGCACAGACCGATAACGGTCATGCTGTATGGCTGGAGGCTTTCTCTGCTTACTATGCAGATGGCACCATCGACTTTAGTTTCCCCCACAGTGTGATCACTGCTGCGGATGCCGAGGCTGACGAGTCTTTGGCAGAGAATGTCGGCAAGATCGCTGATGCCGGAACCTACAAGTCCAACTCTAAGAACAGCAACCTGTTTGGTTCTTATAAGTACAATGCTACCGGTACTGCTTATGACTGGACCGGCCTGAAGATCGGCGCTGCTTCCGCTACATACAACACCAGCGGCACCGGTTGGAATGCTATGATCCTTCGCGCTCCCGATGCCGGCAAATACACTGTCTCTATGGAATACACCAAGTATGCTGCAGCCAGCAATAGCACCAAGGTCTTCCTGCTGCCTTACACCGCAGAGATGAAGGCAAAGGTCGCGGCTGACGCTGCCGGCTGGCACGCTGATATCGAGGCTCTGGTTGCTGAGGGCGATACTGCAGATGCATATATGGGCAAATTCTCTTCCTGGATCGCAACCGGTTCTACCCCCGTGCCCGGCAATGTTGCAGATCTGGACGAGATCTCCGTTGGCGTGGAAACTGACGAGTATCTGCTGGTTTTGGCTGATCCTGCCGGTAAGTATGCTTATCTGCAGAACATCACCTTCACTCCCGTTGCAGAAGAAGAGATCCCCGCTGAAGTTATCGAGCGTAACTACTCCATCGCTGGCACGGTTAGTTCTAATACTGTCCTGAACAAGGACGGCGTGACCGACTCCGTCGAGGCACTGTACACCGCAGGCACCATTGACTGGAGTTATTTGGGCACCAACTCTGATGACAGTGAAGTCCAGTTGCAGAAAGGCTATATCTACAACCAGAATGTCTACAAGGATACCTCCGGTGTTGGCAATTACGAGCAGCACTACGAGGCCTACAAGGTTCGTTCTCCTGGCGAAGGCGTGTACGATATTTCTGTTTCTGTTTATAAGCCCACTGATGTCAAGACAATGGCATGGTGCTCTATCTATATGGCTGAGTACACCGAGGGTATGGATCCTGAAAGCATTGTTACAGATGCCAACAAAATCGGCGAGTGCCATCCTGCAAACAATGAGGGTGTTGCAGGCGCTCATACCTATGACGTCGGCGATTACACCTTTGCAGGCGTTGATAAAGTATATATCATCGTTCTGAAGGCTGACCTTAACGATAGTGACCTCAAGCCCAACACCGACTACTCTGCTTTGGAAGATGGCGACGAACTGAAGAAGAATGTCAATATGACTAACAACTTCTATATGCGTGCATTCGGTATGGAGCCTCAGGTGGAAGCACCCTCTTTCGTTCCCAAGGCTTACATTGGCACCACTCCCTATGCTACCGTCACTGCTGCAGCCGCTGCTGCAAAGTCCGGCGAGACTGTGAAGTTGGCTGTTGACTACACCGGCAACATCGACCTGCCCGCAGGCGTTACTCTGGACCTGGCAGGCCACACCTGGTCTGTTACCACTGTTACCACCACCAACGCTAACGAAGCAATCATCGACTCCGTTGGCACCGGTAGCCTGGTCGCTAAGAACATCGACCTGTACGGCAGCAACGCAAATGTCCTGCCTCTGGCTAAGGGCAACAATGCTTATGCTTTGGCTGAGTACGATATGACGGTTGTTGAGAATGACTACGAGGTCGTGGGTGAAGCAACTCGTTTCTGGTTCAAACTGGATCTGGAAGATGCATATCTGGATATGATCGCAGCCGGCAATACCGGCCTGACCATCGGTGTTGAACTGGATTGGGGCGCTGCAGAAACCCTGGCAGTTACTTTCGACAACGGCAACGGCGCTGAGGCATTCGCTGCTGAATGGGCTGCTGCTGCAAAGGCTGGCACCAATGTTTGGCTGTATGTTGACATCACCGGCGTTGATGCTCTGGCTAACGACCTGACCGTTACTCCCTTGCTGCAGGTTGGCGACACCGCTCTGAGTGCCGGTCACCTGACTTACGAAATCGGCTAAGGAGGATTCGAAAATGAAGAACTACGTAAAACCCGAGATCGAAGTCCTGAATTTCCAGGCAGAAAATGTTATGCTGGTTGAGCCTTCTCTGAACGGCAGCAGTGTAACTGGCGGCTTTGGCGAGCGTACCTAATACGCTTTATAAGTCACAAAATGTATGATCATCCCCGGCAGGAAATTCCTGCCGGGGATTTTTCATCCAACCGTTACCTACAATATATTTTTATGTGCGATAAACCAAAAATTATATGCATTTGAAAAAAGTGTGGAAAATTCCGTAGTTATGTGTTATAGTGATAAATGATCATAGTTGAGAGGATGGTTGATTATGAAAAAAATACGCCAAATGATTGCTTTCGTACTTTGCATTTGCGTTTTGGCATCGCTGAGTTTCGTTGTCAGCGCAACGGAAGCAACCGATGAGACCCGGGGACCGGAGAAGGCAAAACCCGGCATTTATGACTTCGTTCTGGAAGAACAGTATGTGTGGATCGACCGTGACCGCTTTAATGGTAAAAGCCCCCACAGCGAGTTGGTAAAACGCGCTATGGAAGCATACTATGAGGACGGCACACTCAACTGGAAAGTTGCAGCCACCAACATCGATTTTATGCAGTCTGAAACTGTCCAGTCTAGTCCCGCTACTGCTTTCGGTAGCACACCGGATTACAAATGGCGCGGTTTGCGTATGGGCGCTGTTACCAGACACGATGGTAAAAAAGCCTATCCTGCCGGCTATTGGTATGCCTTCACATTAAAAGCGCCCGAGGCTGGCGTATTTGATGTAAATTTGGACTTTATGTACCGGAATGACGGCGCAAAGGTAGCGGAAGTCTATTTCCTGGACAGCGAGTACTCCGACCCGCTTCTCATCGACAGAGAACTGACGACGGAAAATTTGATCGGAACGGTTGATTTCAGCGGCAAGTCTGAAGATGGCAAGACTTATTTACCTTCTTCTACGCGAGTTGGCACAATCGATGTTACGGAAGAAGAGTTTACTCTGGTCTTCCGTGCAGCAGAGAAGGTCAGTGATTCTTCTTGCTGCTATATGGTTATCTCCGGCATGGATCTGACAGAGGCAGAAAATAGCGTCTCCAATGATGACAAAGCGCCCGTGAAAGCGGATAATAACACGACAATTTTTGTGATCATTGGCGCTGCAGCCTTCTTGGCTGTTGTGGCAGTGGTGGTCATCGTTGCCGTAGGCAAGAAGAAAAAGAAATAATATAAAGCGCGTCTTGGGGAGTTAGCCCCAAGACGCGTCTTTTTGTCGAAGAATGTCGATATGTCTGTGTTGACAGAACCTTGGATTTGTGGTACAATTTCTGTTGATATAATGAAGATTTTATGCGATTCTCGTTAGAATCGTTTGATCTATCCGAAGGAGAATTTGCAAATGAATGAAGCAACGGAATTTGATTTGAAAGAGATTGCCTCGGTTTTAAAATCAAAACTTTGGCTGATTGCGATTTGCGCAGTTTTGGTGGCAGCGCTGGTGTTTATGTACACAGCATTTTTTGTAACACCTTTATACACTGCCCAGATCTCTGTCTATGTTAACAACCGTACTGTCAACAGTAATAGCAGCGGTATTGCCTCCGGTGACCTGGCTGTTGCGATCCAACTTGTTAATACTTACATCCACATTCTGCAAGACGAGGCTGTCTTGGAACAGGTGGTGGAAAAGGCAAATTTGGATATGACTGCCGCAGAACTGAAAAATATGGTCAAAGCAGAAGTTGTGGAAGACACAGAAGTTTTCCGCGTATCTGTTACCACGGATGATCCTGCGCTCTCCGCGCGGATCGCCAACACCATCGCAGAAATCGCACCCAGCGCTATCTCCGGCATCATTGAGGGCAGTAACGCAAAGGTGTTCAGCCCTGCCAAAGTTCCGGAAAAACAGAGTTCCCCCAATTATGGATTGAATACATTTATCGGCGCTATTTCCGGCGCTGTTTTGGCGGCGATCATTGCTATTTTGCAGAATGTTTTGGATGTTCGCGTTAAGGGCGAAGCCGATCTGCAAAAGATTTGCCCCATCCCCGTTTTGGGTATGATCCCGGAACTGACAGACGAAATTACCAACGTTCCTAAGCGCTCTCATTTGAGAAAAATTGTGAAAGGCGGCAAGCGATGAATAACCAAACGGAAAAGAAAACAAAGCAGGAAGCCGTCAGCAATTATATGGCGCAACGTCGGAATATCCTGAACAAAAACAGCAATTTCTTTATCAGAGAAGCCTATAAGACCCTGCGCACCAACATCCGCTTCTTCCTGAACCAGGAAGGATGCAAGAAGTTCTGCATCACCAGCAGTACAATGGGCGAGGGCAAATCCATCACCATTCTGAACCTGGCGATCTCCTTCGCGGAAAATGGGCAGAGAGTGCTGCTCATCGATGCGGATATGCGGCGTCCGGCTATGGGGCGTCTGCTGGTGGAAAAGGGCACACCCGGTCTTTCCAATGTGTTGGCAGACCTGGCAACAGAGGAGCAATCGATCCGCAGAGAAGTATGTCCCAATTTGGATATTTTGTTTGCCGGCGATATTCCTCCCAACCCTTCCGAATTGCTGGGCAGCGACCGTATGAAACAGTTGCTGAACAAACTCTCTGCAAATTACGACTATATTTTGGTGGACTCTCCTCCGGTTAATGCAGTTGCGGACGCCCGTGTGGTCGCCAGCCTGCTGGACGGTGTTTTGTACTTGGTTCGCCAGGATAAGACGGAAAAAGATGCGGTTGCCCGTGGTATCAACCAGTTGAAACTCACCGATGCTAAGTTGTTGGGATTCATTCTCAACGGCATCAACCCTGATTCCAAAAAGTACTACTACGCAGAGTATAAATGATCATCCCCATACCCCTGTGGCGACGCCCCAGGGGTATGTTTATCAGCGGAGAAATGTATATGAAAAAAGCAAAGAAATCAAATAGATATGCTGTGCGCACCATTATCCGTTCCCATCGCTGGCAGATCCTCTGCCTCAGCATTCTTGCTGTGTTGCAATCAATAGCCCAGGTTTTGCTGGCAATTGTGATCAAGTATGTGATCGACGCGGCGCTGTCTAACGGAAACTTGTTGCTGTGGGGCGGGGTGTTGGCAGCCAATTTGCTGGCGCTGGTGTTGTTCCATATTACACAACAGTGGTACAGCGGTACGTGTGTCGATAATTTTACAGCGAAACTCCGTCAGGATCTGCTCCATGCGGCAGCATACAGCCGGGATTCCAAACTCCAGTCCTTCCACAGCGGCGAATTATTAAGCCGCGCCATGGAAGATGTAAGCACTGTATCTTCCGGCGTGCTGGACACCCTGCCGATGCTTGCCGGCCAGGTCACCCGCCTGCTGGGCAGTTTTGCGGCAGTGGTGGCACTTCAGCCTGTAGTGGCGCTGATCCTGGTGGTAATGGCGATTGCAATGGCAGGCGCTGCCGGATTGTTACGCCCTATGGCGAAGCGCTGCCAGCGAAAAGTCCGCATTACAGAAGAAGCGGCGCTTTCCAACCTGCAGGAGGATTTCCAACAGTTGGAACTGATCCAAAGCCTCCAGGCCCAGGAACAGATCGAAAAACGGTTTGATAAGCGCACCCGTGAGAATTTGAAAGAAAAGTTACGCAGACGCAGATGGGTGGTAGGCGGCAGCGGCGGTGTGGCAAGTGCATCCTATTTGGGCACCGGCGCGGTGATCCTCTGGGGCGCTATGCAGTTGGCTGCGAAAACCGGCTTTACTTATGGCGACTTCACTTCCATCATAGAATTGTTGGCGCTGTTCCGCGGTCCGGTTTTGAATATTTCCAGCCAGTGGAACAAGATGATGGCTGTGGAAGTGTCCTGCGAGCGTTTGCTGGATATGCTGAAAGAAGAGACGGAAACTGACACAGAGATAGTCGATATCGATTCTGTGGAAGCGGTGGTATTTGAAAATGTCACCTTTGGATACCCTGGTGAGGAAGCAGCCGTTGTTGAGAACTTTAGTGCATCCTTCCCCCTTACCGGCTGGACTTGCCTGACCGGCATCTCCGGCAAGGGCAAAACCACACTTTTCAAATTGATGTTGGGTTTGTATACCCCGCAGCAAGGTCGTGTGTACTTAAAAACTTCCGCAGGAGAGGTTGCCTGCTCTGTGCATACCCGGCATTTATTTGCCTATGTGCCCCAGGACTATGCAATGCTCTCCGGAACGGTGTTGGAGAATCTGCAATTGGTTGCGCCGGATGTTACGGAAGAAGAATATAAGCGGGTCCTAAAACTGGCAGATGCCGATTTTGTTTGGGATACTGCCGCTGGTGTGCAGACCCATTTGGGCGAAAACAACACCGGCCTTTCCAAAGGACAACTCCAGCGCCTTGCTATCGCCCGGGCGATTTTGATGGACCGGAAAATTTTCCTGCTAGACGAGTGTACATCGGCATTGGATGCCCAAACGGAAGACACGGTTTTGCGCAATTTGAAGAAACTGAACAAAAGCGCTATTCTGGTTACCCACCGCCCCCAGGCAGTGGAAGAACTGGAAAATGTGACCTTTGTGCCTATGGATCGATAAAATTACGCCCTCCAATCAAATGGAGGGCGTGTTTTTATTGCACATGTTCGTGGCTACTAATGTGGTCTTCGCAGTAGCAGTGATATCCCTGACAGCGGGAACAGTACCGGAATTCCAGATCCGGATGACTTACATCCGTTCTTCCGCATATCTCGCAACGGTGGGTGTAGGTTTCTTTGGGTTTCTGCGTAGGTTGGACGACTCGGAATTGAATAGGCGGCTTTGGGGGTTGGGGCGATTTGTGCTTTCTTTTTGGGGAAAGTTTGACTCGCCAGGACAGAGGGATCACATTCAGCACATCTTTCCCAAAGAACAGGAAATAGTTGCCAATGGCAACCAGCGGGAACAAACTGAAGGGGAATAAACCGGCAGCGGTGAGTGCAACCACTTGGTATACAGTCAGTGCCAGATCCACCACCGCAAAGATCCATGCCCTTACCGGGATGATATACAGCAGTAGAAACCGGGCGTTGGGATACATAGTTGCGTATCCCAGGAACAGACTCATATTCAAATAAGTGATGTTTGCGTTGCCGCCAAAAATCATACAGAACGCGTCCATTAAAATTACGCCGGTGAAATAGAACAGATTAAAACGCAGAGTGCCCCAGACACTTTCCATAGCCCTGCCTAATGTGTAGTAGCAGAAAAGAGCGATGGCGGTGACTAAAATGTGCCCGGCATCAAACAAAAACACATAGGAAAACAGCCGCCAGATCTGTCCCTGCAGGATCAGCGCCTTGTCAAAACGCAAAATCTGATATAGGGTGTAACTTCTGTCGAACATACTTAAAATATATACGAGTGCGCTACCCAGTGTGATATAGAGCATCAAATTGGGGATGCCTTTGTGGCTGTTTTGATAACAGAAACGCTCAAATTTGGTCCGTAGTTTGCTCAAATGTGTCATCTCCTTGGTATAGTAACCTTATGATACCAGTTTTTGGCGTAAATGTCTACAAAGGAATTGTGAATAATTCTGCCAAAAATCGAAAAAAACAGTTGACATTTTATAAAAAATGAGTAAAATAAACACGAACTGCATACAAGCCTTATCAAGAGTGGTGGAGGGAACGGCCCGATGAAACCCGGCAACCTGCATGAAATGCGTGGTGCCAAATCCGGCGGCAACGAGAGATGAGGATTCGATATACGCACATCGGGTCCGACGGTGTGCGGTTTTTATTTGCTTAGAAAGGACTTATGATTATGGAAAAGAGATTGTTTACATCCGAGTGTGTTACCTGCGGTCATCCGGACAAGGTGGCAGATGCCATTTCCGATGCAATCCTGGATGCTTGCCTGGCGCAAGATCCCGGCTCCCGTGTAGCCTGCGAAACCACCGTTACCACCGACTTCTGCCTGATCTGCGGTGAGATCACCACCAAGGCTTCCGTTGATTATGCGGCCATCGCCCGTCAGGTGATCCGCGCCATCGGTTACGACAAGGCAGGCGACGGCTTCGATGCCGATACCGTAGAGATCCTTTGCAAGATCCACACACAGTCTGCGGATATTGCCATGGGCACCAACGATGAAGTGGGTGGCGCAGGCGACCAGGGTATGATGTTCGGCGGCGCTTGCACCCAAACAGAAGAACTGATGCCTCTGCCTGCTGCCCTGTCCCGGGCGCTGGCAAACCGGCTGACCCAGTGCGTGGAGAGCAATGATCTGCTCCGTCCCGACGGCAAGACCCAGGTGAGCGTGGAATTTGATGAGCAGGGCAAAGTGTTGGGTATCGATACGGTCGTGGTGTCCATTATGCACAGCGCAGACTTTGAAATGAGCGAACTGCGCCGCTATATCCGGGAAGGCGTGATCGCCCCGGTTCTGAAAGACTACGGGTTTGACATTGCCGATGTTGCCAATATTCATATCAACCCCACCGGCAACTTCGTTATTGGCGGTCCTAACGGCGATACCGGTCTGACCGGCAGAAAGATCATTGTGGACACCTATGGCGGCTATTTCTCCCACGGCGGCGGCGCGTTCTCCGGCAAGGATCCTACCAAGGTGGATCGTAGCGGCGCGTATATGGCACGCTATATGGCAAAGAATCTGGTGGCTGCCGGCCTTGCAGAGCAGGTGCAGGTGCAACTGGCTTACGCCATCGGTGTTGCAGAGCCGGTCTCTGTCCGGGTGGACAGTTACGGCACCGGCAAGATCGCTGACGAAGAAATGACTGCGCTGCTGCGCAAAACTTGCGATCTGACACCCGCAGGTATTATTCGCAAACTGGATCTGCGCAGACCTATCTACGGCAAAACCGCCCTTTGCGGTCACTTCGGTGTTGCAGACCGTCCCTGGGAACAGACGGATCTGGCGGAAGAACTGAAAAAACTGGCTAAAATCTAACAATAAGAGCGGTACAAAACAGTACCGCTCTTTTCCTCTTTTCATATATAACCGGATGTGCTATAATGTAGAAAAATGGTGAAAGGAGATCGCTATGAAAACGATCAGTATGAAAAAGTATAAAAAGATATTCCTGGTTGTTGCGGTGGTGCTGCTGGCGTTGGGTTTGTTAGGCGTGATCGCTGTGGTTGGTATCAACTGCTATATGGTAAACAGCACAAAAAAGCAGATCCTTTCAGAGGAAGCGGCAGCCGCCCTGCAGAATGTGGATTGCATTGTGGTGCTGGGCTGCCAAGTAAAACCCGATGGAACACCCAGCCACATGCTGGAAGACCGGTTAAAACGGGGCGTTGCGCTGTATAAGGCAGGCGCCGCGCCCAAATTACTGATGAGTGGCGACCACGGCACCAAAGGTTATGATGAAGTGGACGCTATGAAGCGCTACGCCTTTGACGAAGGTATTGTTTCAGAAGATATTTTTATGGATCACGCCGGCTTTTCCACTTATGAAACGGTCTACCGGGCAAAAGAGATTTTTGGCGCGAAGAAGGTGGTGTTTGTCACCCAGACCTATCACCTTTATCGCACCTTGTATATTGCCAATGCCCTTGGTTTGGAGGCATACGGCGTGCCCGCGGAATACCGTACATACAGCGGACAAGCGATGCAGGATATGCGGGAATTTTTAGCCCGGGTCAAGGCTTTCGGTATGACCATCTTTAAACCCCTGCCTACCTATATGGGCGAGGCGATCCCCATCAGTGGCAACGGCGAACTGACCCACGACGATAAATCCAATTTCTCATAACAACATAGGCTGTATCTGCCGTCCCTCCAGCGCTGAGAGTAGCGCCGGAGGGATTTTTGTGAAGTCTGCCACCAAACTGGTTGGTTTTTGTCCGGGATCATCCTGCCCAAAGGGCACAAAATAATAATGTTTTCGGGCAAGCAACCTGCCGATGTTCTCCGCTGCGCCGGCAAGAGCATCATTGGTGGAAACGGCGATCAACACCGGTCGCCCATTACGCAGATGACTTTTTGCAGCCATTGTGACCGGCGTATCTGCAATGCTGTGGGCGAGTTTTGCCAAAGTGTTGCCGGTGCAAGGGGCGATCACCAGGGCGTCCAACAATTTTTTAGGACCAATGGGTTCTGCCTGGGCAATGGTGTGGATGGGCGGCTGCCCGCAAATTTCCGTTGCCCGCTGAATATGGGCTTCCGCCGTGCCGAAACGGCTGTCTATGGTATATGCGTTTTGAGAGAAAATGGGAATCACCCGATATGTTTTCGCAAGGGTCTCCATTACAGGAAAAACGGCAGAGAAAGTGCAAAACGAGCCGCACATAGCAAATCCAATATTCATTTACTACTCCTTTCTCTGGGTAAGCCGCAAAACAGTTTCCGCGATCAGCAAGCCGGAACTTTCCGGCGCATCCTTGCCGGGTAAACCCCGCGCCCATATCACATCATCACCTGCAATGCCTTTTTCGGAGGCAAGATCTATTTTTAAACAACTTGGATCGCAAAAACGAAGATGTTCCTGCGTTAAAAGCATAGTAGGCGCGGTGTTGCAAATCACCCGGTATTGCTGCAGCAATGCAGGATGAAATGCGTCAACAGCATCATATCCCAACGCCGATAATATGGCTCTGTCCGTAGCCTTTCTGGCATACACGGCGACATCTGCGCCCATTTGCCGTAACAACTGGGCAAGACATTTGCCGATTCTGCCCCAACCCAGTATAAAGACCGGACAATATTCTAATGTGACCGGCAGCAGATTCAGGATCTGCTTAACAGCGCAATGCGCGGTGATGGCGGCATTTTGCGCCAGATAGTCTTCGTCTTGTAATAGGTCAATTTTGCGGTAGCCGTCCAAAACCGGAACATTCAGATTGCCGCCGTAAACGGTTATATCCTTGGGCAAGGAATTTAAATGAAACTCCAGCCTGCTGCCGCCTTTCAGCGCTCCGTTTGCTTCAAAAGAAGGAACCGGTAAAATCAGATTTTTTACGGCAGGACCGGGTGCAGAGAGCACCTTGCAGCCATAGCGGGTCAAGGCTTGCTGTGTATATGTAAGGGCATCGCTACGCCCAAGTAAAAGAAAACTGCGGTTATCCATATAATCACCCTTTCTATGTGCCACAATATGCAAAAGGCATTTCGGTTGTGCTTGATTTTTCTTCTGTGTAATGTATAATGTAAATAAGAGGTGAATGAAATGCGTCGACTTGGTTTTATCCACGATATGATGGATGTAAAAGTTTTGATATTGTATGTCACAGCCCGCTCCGGCTATCCTATGACTTGCCAGGAGATCTACGAACTGTGCTACCAGGATGAATGTTTAAGTTATTTTGATGTTTGCACCGCCATTCCGGAAATGGTAACATCCGGTCACCTGCAACCGGTGGATGGCGACAGATACGAGATCACGGAAAAGGGAAGACAAGATGGCGCTTTAACAGAGGATTCCATCGCCTATACCGTAAAACAGCGGGCAGAAAATGCCGTTGCCCGGTTTAACCGTCAACTGCGCCGCAACAGTTTTGTAAAAACCCAGGTCATTCCCCGGGAGAGCGGCGATTTTTCCGTGGTAATGTCTTTGGATGATGAAAAGGGCAATCTGATGACGCTGGAACTCCTTGCGCCCAATCAGCGGCAGGCGGTTCGCCTGGGTAAACTGTTTGAAAGCAAGGCAGAAGGCCTGTATAGCCTGATTATGACAGACCTGCTGGATGAAGAGGATGATTTGGAGGCGTGACCCCTTGCCGCTGAAAGCATATCGTGGTATAGTATTAGTAGAACCGGATCACCGGTAATACGAAAGGAGCGACCGCGTATGAAGTTTCAGTACAGTGAAAAGAAAGTTAAATTGCCTCAGAATGTTCACGCCTATGCCGAGAAAAAGGTAATGAAACTGGCTCGGTATTTTGAGGAGGATGCGGAAGCACTTGTCGTATTTTCTGTGGAGAAGAACCGTAACAATGTAGAACTTACGGTTCACGGCGCAGGCACTTGGTTCCGCGCCCACGAAAGCACATCCGATATGTTCGCCTCCATTGATGCGGCCATCGGCACCATCGAAGGGCAGATCCGCAAGAATAAGACCCGTCTTGCCCGCCGCTTGCGACAGGATGCATTCTCCCGCACAGTAGAGGAAACGTCCTTTGCCCAGGAAGAGCCGGAAGAAGATCTGCAGATCGTCCGGGTCAAACAGTTTTATATGAAACCCATGACCAGAGAAGAGGCGGTGCTGCAAATGAACCTTTTGGAGCATAATTTCTTCGCCTTCCGGGATGAAGACAACGGCGGTGCATTTGCTGTGGTCTACCGCAGAAACGACGGCGGCTATGGTCTGTTGGAAGACGTAAAATAATATAGCATTTTATAATAAAAAGGAGGGGCGTCGCCCCTCCTTTTTGTTTGGACAGCGGATTTTTTTCACATCCGCCCTTTTAGTAGAGGAGATAAGCGGGCGGGCATTATTCGCGCGCTACAGCGGCGCATCTTGACTTCGCGGACAAATGTATTTATAATTTATATTGTATAGATTACATTTCCAATTCAGGAGGTAATTATGAAAAAGAAATTCTTATTATTCCTCTGCATGGCGATTGCA
>JAZQBF010000250.1:0-6768 GCA_045545615.1 Faecousia sp. | reverse complement strand
AACACTGTCCGGAATTGTTATGCTCAGCAGGTTATCGCAATAGAAGAACGCAGAATCACCGATTGTTTTGACGCTGTCCGGGATGTTCACACTTTTTAGACTGTCGATGGAATAGCATGCACAATCTGCAATTATTATTGTTTCAGGATGGATATTAATGGAAATAGGAGAATTGTTTTCCGGCTTGATTAATGCCACATATGGATTACTGCTGTTGCCTAAATATTTGCCATTATCATAAATGTTATACTTCAAACTACCACAATTATAGAACACACTTTGCCCAATTGATGTGATGTTATCACCGATAGTCACTTGTCGCAGACTGTCGCAGGAATCGAATGCACTATAACCGATTGATTTGACACTATCTGGGATGACAATGTCTGTCAAACTGGTGCAATCATAGAACACGTAATTACCAATATGGGTAATGCCGTCAGGGATGTTTACGCTCTGAAGAGTGTCGTTATCATAGAATGCAGAATCTGCAATTAATTTTGTTTCAGGATGGATGTTGATTGTAGTAAGGTATCTGTCAGTTGGGGTGACTAATGCAATATAGGCATTACTGCTATTACCTAAATATTTGCCATTATCATAAATATTATAATTTAGATTGGCACAGAGTTCAAAAGCATCATCTCCGATGGTTGTTACACTGTCAGGGATGCTCACATTTTGCAGGCTATCACAGTTCAGGAACGCAAAATCACCGATAGTTGTGACACCTTCCGGAATAATTAAGTCAGTTACCAATTCCCCATTAAGGTATAAATTACTTCCATGCCAAAGGGGATTTGAATCGTACTCCCTAAAATTAATTGCACACCAAGCAGTAACATCGGTAATATAAACGTTTTGAATGCTGTCGCAGTTTTCGAATGCAGAAGATTCGATGTATGTAACGCTATCCGGGATGAATATACTTTGCAAATTCATACAATCTTCGAATGCACCTGAATAGATGGTAGTAACTTTGTCTGGAATGGTCACACTCTGTATACTATGGCAATTTTCGAATGCATAATAATCGATAATAGTGACTGGGTAACCACCAAGTTTGTCAGGAATGATCAAATTTGTTTCTGTTCCAGTGTAGTCGGTAATTATTGCTTCACCGTTAGAAATATAGAAGTCGAAATCACCCTCTATTAGCGCTTCTGCTGTAGTGGGCAGTAGGAACAGGCAGAGTATTGCTACGACAAATGTTAAACACAGATTAATCACTATCTTTTCGGTTTTCATAGCGTTTCCTCCATCGTGAGTTTATAGATCTATTAATTATAAAAGATATGGTGTAGAATGTCAAGGCGAATGGATTCTTCGACTCGCTGACGCTCGCTCAGAATGACACCTTTTAGACATTCGGAAATGATGATTGTGAGATTTTTACAGAGAGGGATGTAAACAGTAGAAGTTCTTGACGATAAATCTACCTGGTGATAAGATAATTGGGAAGGGAAGTGGTGGTGTGAAAGTTGAATCTTTGAATCGCAGACAAGTAAAAAAGATAATTCCCAAACGCAATAAAGATGACCACAAGGGTGACTTTGGCAAGTTACTGCTCTTATGCGGCAGCAAAGGTTACACCGGCGCTGCGGCGTTGGCTGCTATGGGGGCATTGCGTGTTGGCGCGGGCTTGGTATACCTGGGTGTTCCGGAGAGTATCTATGCCGTTGAAGCAACGAAACTAACAGAGCCAATTGTTTTTCCGCTGCCGGATGAAAATGGTATGTTATCGGCAGATGCCATATCAAAAATCGATTTGATGTTACCCCAAATGGATTGTGTTTTGGTTGGCTGTGGGTTAGGTCAATCTGTAGGTACGCTTGCTGTGGTCAGTCATATTCTGAAAGAATTTTCCGGTCCGGTGGTGGTGGATGCGGATGGCATAAACCTGATTTCCAAACATAAAGATATACTGTGCGGTAGGACAGGCGTAACGATTTTAACGCCTCACGAAGGTGAGTTTTCCAGGCTGTCAACATCGCTGGAAAAAGGCAGAAAAGAGGCAGCGACGGAACTTGCTTTGGAATTGAATGCAATCGTTTTGTTAAAAGGCAACGGAACCGTTATAACCGATGGAAGATGCGCTTATATCAATCCCACGGGAAATCCCGGTATGGCTGTCGGTGGCAGTGGTGATGTGTTGGCTGGTATGATCGCAGGATTGATCGGTCAAAAAATAGAACCCTTATCAGCAACTGCCGTTGCCGCCTGGCTCCACGGCGCAGCAGGGGATCTGTGCGCAAAGAAAATGGGACAGTATGGTATGCTGCCGACAGATATGCTGCGTGTTTTACCGCAACTAATGAAATAGGATGTGGTAATATCAGGCGATTTTTATGTCTGATCGTTTCGGTGTTGCTTCTGTTTACCGGCTGTAACAATAAGCATGATGAAATGGATCAGGCGCTTTTGTTCAGACAAAGTTTGGAAAATGCAAGCATTTGCAGTTTTTATTCGCAAATTACAGCGGATTTTGGCGATGCTACTTACCAATTCAAACTTTTTTCAACAGTTGATGAAAAGGGAGAAATGAAATTCACAGTATGTGAACCGGAAACGATTTCCGGGATCGGCGGAACATTTTCTGCTGATGGCGGGAAACTGACCTTTGAAGATTCCGTTCTTGCCTTTCCGTCTGTTATCGAAGGAGAACTTTCTCCGATCAGCACACCCTGGATCTTATACAATTGTCTTATAAAGGGCTATATCAGCAGTTGCGGAACTGCGGATAAGGGCATTCAAATGGTCATTGATGATTCCTATAACGGCGAGAATTTGCAATGCATTGTTTGGTTTGGTGCTGATAATCGGCCGTTATACAGCGAAATAATTTGGAAAGACCGTCGGGTTTTGTCTGTTAATGTTGATGAATTTGTTATCCAATAACATTCTGTCGACACTTGCATAGGATATTTTACCTACGCTTCCGTATAATATCTTTTCTTTGTGGGAGAATATGATTACTGCGTTACATAAGGACAGTACCGGTAGCGTAGGTAATGATTTCTCACGGAGTGTTGAACATGGATGATGTTGTAAAAAGAGGAGATATCTTTTATGCGGATCTTTCCCCGGTTGTGGGAAGCGAACAAGGTGGAACGCGACCGGTTTTGATTGTACAAAATGATACGGGAAACAGACATTCACCAACTGTGATCGCAGCGGCGATTACCAGTCAAACGGGAAAAGCCCGCCTGCCGACCCATATCAATATCGCAGGCGGTAGTGTAGGCCTCAGCAAAGATTCTATTATTCTACTGGAACAGATCAGAACGATCGATAAACGCCGCTTAAGGGAACATATGGGCCGGTTGGATGATAAACATATGTCTCTTGTTGATAACGCAATTGCAATCAGTTTTGGATTGAATGAGGAACGCGGTAGTTGAATGAAGATCCCCCTTGCTACATAGGATAGCAAGGGGGATCTTATGGTTAAAATATACGATGCATATTTTGGCGATGCAAAAATAGGACAAGTGAAGCTGCGCAAGCAAGGCCTCTATTATTGTATCGATGGAGACTTTGAACGATGCACAAAGTCTATTTGCCGGTTGATTGGATCAAACGGGAAAGAGTACATGGATCTTGGGGTCTGTGTTCCTTGTGAAAACCGTTTAATACTTAAAAAATCAATTCCCATTAAAAATGTTACTTTTGATATAGCGAAATGGACATTGGTTGAACAAAGCAAAATGCCGGAAGAAAACTTTATTCCCGTTAAAAACGATGAGCCTTTTGGTTGCATAAAAGATCTTAAAAACGCAAAATGGTGGTCAAACGGTGACGCGTACGGCATTATCATAGAGCAGGTTACGGATCTAAATTAACATAATCAAATGTTACCAAACTATCTGCATTCATGGAGATTTGCCGATTTCCGTCAAGCAGCATGTTTTCTGCGCTGATCTGCACCAAATTGGCGTCTACAAATTCAAGCACAGTTAAGGTCAGACACGCGCAGGCGACAGAAAGTTCAAAACCGGACAGTTCTGAAAACTGGTCGCTTAAAGTAATTGAAAATATGCTGTTTTTATGGGTAATGCCTTTGACTGTCGTGTTTGCCGGGAAAGGAGAAATCAGTTCCTTGTTTTCAGGACCGGTCAGATAAGTATTAATTACAGCCGTTAAATCGTCTGCGGTATTATCCACATTTCTGTTTTCTGCCTGAATGAAACCATTTTCCTGATGATAGGCGATTTCTTTTGTAAGGTAATGAAAATTGGTCTGTGCCGGGATGTTGGTTGTTTGCGCATCATTGCATCCTGCAAAGGAAACAAGTATCACACAAAGTACAATACACAGAATTCTTTTCATTGCGCATCCACCTCCAAGTCGAAGCAGGGGAAAGTAACTGTGAATGTGCTTCCCTGGCCTTTGGTGCTTTCAACACTGATATTGCCGTGATTTCGCTCTACCATATTCTTAACGATCGCAAGACCAAGACCAGCGCCGCCGGATGCTCTTGAACGGGCTTTGTCGATTCTGTAAAACCGTTCAAAAATATGTCCGATGGCATCTTCCGGGATACCCACACCCGTATCAGCAAAAGTTGCTATGGCATTTTCACCATGCCTACATAATGTGATATTCAGTTGACCGTTTTGTTTGTTGTATTTAATACCGTTTTCCGTAAGATTAAAGATAATTTGATATAAATCATCTTCCAAAATCAAAATAGGAGAATCGGTTTCAACGGTCAGATTGATTTCGATATTCTGGGTGTTTGCCAGAGGGGTAAGCATTTTTATTACCTTTTGAATCGTTGGGGCGATATAAGTGATCTCGCAGTCGCTGTCTGCCTGGGTCTCGATGTGGGACAGTGTCAGGAGTTTTTGTGTCATTCGGTTAAGGCGATCTGCCTCATTTCCAATGTCGTCCACAAATTCTTTGATCGTTTCGATATCCATATCGTTCTGCAGAATGGAGTCTGTAAGCAATTTGATAGAAGCCAGAGGCGTTTTCAATTCGTGGGATGCATCGGATACAAACTGATTTCTTTTTTGTTCCGATTTTTGTAGTTTTCTTATCAAATCATTATATTCCACACTTAATGCTGTCAGTTCATCATTGCCACCCATTTCGACCAGTCGCGAATAGTCGCCCTCACGAATGATACGCATAGATGCCATAATGCGACGTAACCGCTTTGTGATGATAGCAGAGAAACCGATTGAGAACAGAACAACGGCGATCTCCAAAATGAGTGTGGTTATGTATATGTTGTTCTGCAGGGAATGGATCAACTGACCTTGATTTTCGTCATATTCCATCATATAAACACAACCGATCAACGCGCCCTGATGGACGATCGGCGTTGCGGCATAAGAATAGATTGCGCCGCTGTCATATTTCCAGGTAAATACATTGTTCTTTTCCAGCGCTTTGGCGACCTCAGGGAGTATAATATATTTACCAACAGCCGGGATCTTATCGTATGAATCATAAAGGGAGAGACCGGTGTGGTCGGTTACGATGATACGCGTTGCATTCAAACCGCCGATTTTGGATATGGCTGTGGAAACAGAGGATGTGTTGATAACAGACAGATTTTCGATCTCCGATGCGGTCAATTGGCACTTTTCGATCATGGATGTTTTTTTGCTGTTGTAAAACACTTCCTGGCTGATTTTGGAACAATAGATGTTCAGAAAGAAAAGAACAACAAATGTTACAACAACATAAATCACCGCGTATTGGAAATGTGTGCTCCGCAGTAAGATCGGAACTCTGCTTTTGTTATTTTCGGAAGTAATAGCCAACGCCCCATTTCGTCATAATATACTGTGGATCTGCGGGATTGATCTCCAATTTTTCACGCAAGCGGCGAATGTGGACATCAACGGTTCGTATATCGCTTTTATATTCGTATGTCCATATTGTATCAAGCAAGGCTTCCCGGGAATAAACATGATTGGGGTTTTTCATCAGGTATTCAATAACATCGAATTCCTTTGCTGTCAGATCTACAAGTCTACCGTCTTGATATGCGTTTCTGGCGTTTAGATCGAGCGTGATACTGCCGATGGTCAGTTGTTCTGTTTGCGTATCACTTTGCTGTGATCTTCTTAACAGAGCCCGTACACGGGCTTTCAATTCCAGAATGTTGAAAGGTTTTGTAAGGTAATCGTCTGCGCCCTGGTCAAAACCGATCAATTTATCCATATCATCTGATTTTGCCGTTAAAAGGATGATAGGTACATTGGAAAAATCGCGGATCATAGCGCAGGCAGTTAATCCATCCATTTCCGGCATCATAATATCAAGGATGATCAAATCGGGTTTTTCAGATCTGGCAAGATCCACTGCTTCAACACCGTTTGAGCCGGTGATCACATCATAACCGTCATTTTGAAGGTTAAATCGGATTCCTTTTACTAACAATTTTTCATCGTCTACGACAAGTATTTTCATATTCATCCTCCGATTGTTATAAATTCAGCAATTTGTTCATACTTCTTTTCTCCAATGCCGCTAACATTCATAATGTCTTTGGTATCTTTGAATGGTCCGTGTTCTTCTCGGTAAGCAACAATGCGCGAGGCAAGTGTGTCGCCGATTCCGTCAAGCATCGCAAGCATTTCTTCATCAGCGGTGTTAATATTGATTTTGTGATCGATGATGGGATCTAATGCATCGTTTGCTGTGTCGCTTGTTGTAACATTTTCTGTATATGGTGACATTTTAACGGATGATTTACCAACCATAAATCCGATAACAAAGGTTACAAAAATAATTGTAACAAATATAAACGCC
>JAZQBF010000249.1:0-2829 GCA_045545615.1 Faecousia sp. | reverse complement strand
AAGTCAGATTATTCAACTTGTAAAACGCATATTTTCCGATCTCAGTTACGCTGTCTGCCACACTTACGGTTTGGATCTGGTCAGCGTAGATATACCATGGAGCAGTCGATACCCAAGCCGTGCCATTAAAAAAGTCATTGCGGTAATCATCCATCGGGCCTTCCATAAATACTGTCAGTGTGCCGGTTTCGGGATCAAAACGCCAGTGGTCTTCTTCCCAAAGGGCATAGAGGGTAATCGCCGTATCTTCTGTGTAAATATCGCCGGGCTGATACTGCGCCGTTGTGGCGGTGCTATCGGTCGCCCAGCCTAAGAATATGTAGCCGGCACGAGTAGGTACGCCGGTGGCAAGGGTCAGTTGCTGTCCGGCTGTTTTTTCCTGGGTTTCCGGTGCGCCGGCGCCGCCATTGGCATCATAAGTTACAGCAAAAGCATTTCTCTGCCATACTGCATACAGTGTGATGCTGCTGTCAGTGGTATATGCACTGCCGGGTTGATACTGTGCCGCAGTGGCGGCGCTGTCGGTTGCCCAACCCAGGAAAGTATAGCCATCCCTGGTGGGAACTGTACCGGATAGGGTCAGGTTTTGACCGTAAGTTTTGGTCTGCGCCGCCGGCGCGCCACTGCCACCGTTGGCATTATAAGATACAGCGTACCGGTTAATTGACCAAACCGCATACAACGTTGCGTTTGCATTTGCTGTATAGACACCACCCGGTTGATACTGTGCCGTAGTGGCATTGCTGTCCGTAGACCACCCCAAGAAGGCGTGACCTGCTCGAGTAGGAACAGCGCCGGAAAGGGTCAGATTCTGCCCATGATTTTTCACCTGCGCCAAAGGTGCGCCGCTACCTCCATTAGAATGATATGCAACAGTATACTGATTTGGAGACCAAACAGCATACAATGTTACATTTACATTGCCTGTGTAAGTACTGCCAGGTTGATACTGCGCCGTGGTGGCTGTACTGCTAGTAGACCAACCCAAGAATGTATATCCAGAACGGGTGGGAACTGTGCCAGACAGAGTCAAATTCAGATTATGTATCTTTATCTGATCTGCAGGCGCTCCACTGCCTCCATTTGCATTGTAAGACACTGCATATTGAGTGAATGGCATCAACCGCCAAATCTGATTGCTATTGCCGGTGTAGGATTCCATAACAACATTGTCATTTGTCCCTACCGCCATTACACAATTCTGATTTTGCATATTCCGGATAATATATCCGCTGTCAACTGCCTGAAATCCCCACCACTGGGTGATGTCGTTTACATCATCATAGATATTGACATTCTGCCCGGCAGACACTGTGACGCCGTCAGGATTAATTAAACGGCTGGCGCTGCACTTGGAGCGCATTTTATATCCACTGCTTGCCGGTGTAATTTCAATATGCTCCGCAATATGGTTGTTAAGTTCCCATGTGTTCACATTTTGTCCCTGGGCATCCACTCCACCGGATACACTCAAATACTTGCCGTTAGAAATATTTTCAACAAAATATGTTCCTTGGGCGATGGAGGTATAGTTAATATTTACAAAACTATACGTGTACGTCAGCGACATAGGATCAACATTTCCTTCCCATGCATAGGAAGTGGAAGAAATTGAAAAATGCAAATGGGATCCTGCCGAATTACCTGTATTTCCCACACGACCAATATTGGCCCCAGATGGTACATAAGCACCTATTGTATACGCAGCAGGAATACTACCGCCCTGCATATGCGCATAAATATAAAATCTACCATCATCGCCTTTTATAACAAGTCCGGTACCCATGCCATCGCAATCAGCAAAAGTTCCGTAATGTGTTGACGCACAGTCATATCGAGCATAAACCGTACCACCAATAGCAGCATAAACCGAAGCGCCATCTATTGAAGCATCCGCAATATCGATAGCCAAATGCCCAGAATGATAACCTTGGCTTAAACTAGTGTGTCCCATAACAGGCCAAAAATATGTTGTTTGGGCACTGACATTTTCTTTCAAACCCGGCAACATCAACAACACCATCACCAAGGACAGCAGCGCCGAAGTGATTCGCTTAAACAGTTTCATATTCCTCTCTCCTTTTGCATTTATCGGTCACACTTTCGCTGTGGGAACTTTCCGTTAATAATTTGACAAATTTGGTTTTATTTTACTCAATGTTTGAGTAATTGTCAATACTCAGGCTCTGAGTATGGTATGATGAAAACAGGCAGAATTACACGAAAAATCAGGGAGGGATTTCGTTGGATTACAGAGCCAGGTTGCGGGCAATCCGGGAAGACCGGGACCTTACCCAGGCGCAGGTCGGCAAAGTTTTGAACAAGTCCCAACAGGGGTATAATCACATTGAGGCAGGTCGGGCAGAATTAAAGATCGACGACCTGATAAAACTATGCCATTTTTACCATCTTTCCGCAGATTACATAATTGGATTACAAAACAAAATCACCGCCTATAAATAAAACGGAAGCAGCGTACTGACGAACTGCTTCCTTTTTTATTTGCTTTTTAACCAAGCGGGGTAAAAAAGGCGGATTCTTCGACTTCGCTCAGAATGACACGGGTTTTTTGCATTGTGCGTTACCGAGGGATATAACGGAAGAAAATCATTGATTTGTGTTCGTGGCGAATTGTGTGCGGCGACTCGCCGCTCAGAATGACACTGTTTTTACATTGTGCTTGAGATTGCCACACCAGTGTGCGCACTGGTTCGCAATGACAACCAAGAAAAGTGCGTTACCGGGTGTAGGGGAGGCGTGTCGCCTTCCGAAAAACGGGACGGGAAACCCGTCTCCTACGCGGGTTCGCAATGACAACCAACAAGATTC
>JAZQBF010000248.1:0-9533 GCA_045545615.1 Faecousia sp. | reverse complement strand
ACCGGGGAACGTTGCCGCAGCATTTTGCCCGTTTGCCTGGAGCACCACTTCCACGCTGTCTGCCGGTGTATTGGTGTTCCAGACTTTGTGTACCGTAACGCTGATAGACTGGGCAGCATAGTTTCTTACCACCAATGTATCGTCGCTGGGAACAGATGCAAACTGCGACCAATCCTCTTGGGCTGTATCGGCTACATTTTTCAAAACCACTTTCTCGGTTTCGTCCTTGCCGATGGTAATAGCCGGCGCCGGATCGTAGCCCGCCGGGGATACCACTTCCTTAACCACCACATCTCCATAGTCATAACTGAAGCCGGTGGTGGAGATAACCGAGTAGCCGTCGGTAGATGTAACAATGCGGCTATATGCGCCGTTGCCACTTTCATCGCGAATATACTCGCCGGTGGTGGCATCGTAATTAAAGGTAAGTCGGTTATCGTTTTGCCACAGTTCAAACTCTGCGCCGCCAATGGGCATACCGGTTTTGGCATCCTCTTTCTTAATAAGGATGGTTTCCACCGGGTGATAGTAGTTTCTAAAATCCACCATCAAGCCCTGATCCGGGTCTTCGTCCAAGGCAAAGGTCTTGCCTATAGCGGATGCCCGGGTGCCGTAAGCGGCGATGGCGGTGTGTTCGCCGTCGGTATCGTAGACAGAATATTCTGCGTAACAACTGTAGCCGGGTATGGATACCGGGAATTCTTCTATATGCCAGTATTCACCCAACTCCACACCTTCAATGATCCACTCATAATGGTGTTTACTGTCGGTCTCGCTGTCAAAAATCAAGATCGTTGCATTGGGATACTGGGCGCGCAGTGCCTGAGCGCCTGTCTGGTTGACCACCAGCAGGAACTGTTTGAATTTCGCATCGCCGTAAGAATGGGGCGTAAATACGCCGTCTTCCGACAGTGTTCCGCTTTCAGCCAGGATATAGAAGCCGTCCTTTTCTGCCTGCAAAACGGTATCATCGCCGCCGAAGGTCTTGTCTATAGTAATAGAGCCTTCCTTTTTCACCAGTTTGCCGTCGATGTGCCAGGAACTGCCCTCCAGTTTGAACACATACCAGCGAATGGCGTAATAATAATGATTCAGTTGATTGGGGTCTACCACTTCCCCTTCTACCGTCAGTTGTTTGCCCGGATTGTTGTCCAGATAATCTTTCAGGTAAGTAAACACATGGTCATCGCTGGGGAAATCGTAGAGCCAGGCGCCGGTGGCTTTTTCGCCGTAGAGGGCGCGGATCGCCTGGTCAGCGCCGAAGGAATTGTCCGATGTGGTATCTGCAATATTGTAATTATATTTGATCTCCTCGTCCGACAAGGAGGTATCCACACCGCCCACGTGGGTGTTAAACACCTCGGGGGTGTAGTTCTCCGAGGGTTGGCTGGTGATATTTCCGTTAGTATCCACCGCTGCCGAGTCAAACCGGACAAAGAATGTTGCGCTGTTGTAGCGACCGCCATTTTCCCAAACGCCCTGCAACTGCACTTCACCGTTTGCATCCATATAGGTTTTCAGTTGCTGCCAACTGATCGCCGAATCCGGCTGGATCAGCACATCGGTTCCCGCAACAGTCCAGCCTTTAAAGAAGTAGGTAACACTTTCTTTATTAGAAGTGCTCACCTCATCACGGGCTGTGCGGGAGGTAAGGTTCTTTGCGATCAGCGGGCGGCTGCTGTAAGCCGTGTCTGATGCTGTTTGGGATGTTGTGCCGTAAATGGTGGGAACTGCATCCACCTGGGATACAGCGCTGGCGGGGAAGTTGACATTGTAATGCACATTTATGGTCTGTTCTACCGCCGTATATGTGGCATTTCCCCGAACCGGACCTACCGTAGCGCCGGGCATATAACGAGCGCCGCCGCTGTCCATCCACTGCCAGCCATCAGGCAGCGCCCCAAGGGTGACCGTTTCCAGATACGCCGCCTCATAGGCGGTAGAATCGCCGGTTTCATCGATAAATGTAAGGGTATATTTGCTGGGGATAGCCACAAATGTGGTATTGCCGGTGATCTCCAGTTCTGTAACGGCGTTGCTGGGATACCACACAGTACCGTCAGAATCTTTTATGATCCAATAGTAGCCTTCCTGCGGTGTGCCGTTCAGGCTGGGCAGCGGGATCGTAAGTTTTCCGCTCTCCGGTTTGCCTGTAACCGGCTGCGCGATTTCCGCGCCGGAGGCATCTTCAAATTTCGCGGTATATTCTCTGTTTTCTGCGTAAAGTGTTGTGGTTTCGGTAATGGTCGTTGGCATTTGTGTGACCACATTGCCATCTGCATCATACCAGATATAATCACCCGAAAGGGTCAATCCGGTGGCATATCCCGACTGGACATAACGCACCGTATTTTCCTTGCTGCTTCCAATGCGGGAATAATCCAGCGTTACTGTGTAGAAATCTATCGCGCTGTAGACATACCTGCCGCCGCTCCAGGATCTGGAACAAAGCAGCGCATACTGAATACCGGAGGTATTGCCCAAACGCACACGGCTGCCGGAATAAGTGGCGTTGCTGGTAAAATCCGACAGCGAACCGGTGTTTCCGCTGGTGTTATAGCGGAAGAAATAAGAACTGCCTATATTGCTTGTGGACAAACCGGTGATCACTTCGCTGTTATAAGCATTCACCGTATTGGCATAGGTGCAGTACTCCGGGTTGGCGCTGACCAGCGGCGCCGTGTTTACGTATGTGATCACGCCATCCAGATTGATGTAGAAATTGACCTTTCGCTGACCGGCGGTTTCCGGCTGACCGCCTACGCTCAACAGTTCTTGCCCTTCTCCCTGTGACGGTTCATAAGACAAAACCGTACCGTCTGCCAAATCCTCATTCAGCACCACCGACGGCTCTATCTGGTTATCCTCGATGGTGTCATTCAGGTCGGTAATGTCCTGGGCTGTCAATTTCACCGGGCGCTCCGCCTGGCTGAAATTCTCATTTAGCGCCAGCGCCTGCACCAGAGCAGAGTCGATCACGCCCTCCAAACTCCGTTCCTCCGACATACCCATCACCTGCAAAAGCCAGTTGATGTCATTGTCTTCCAACAAGATCAGGTAGCAGTTACTGCTGTGGGTATGTGCCTTCTTTTCGCACAAAAGCACATCGCCCATATAGCAGGATTCCCCATGCTTATGCTCCTGCATTCCGCACCGGGTCTTCTGCTCCAGTGAGAGGGACTGGAGCGTGTCGCTGCCTAAGACGGTCATCACACCGATGATCGCCAGCAGACACAGCAATATTAAATTGTAGACCAGCCGTTTTCCTTTTGCTGCCACAATTTACATCTTCTTTCAAAAAATTACTTGGTAAAGAGCACCTTTCCGATGATCCGGTCTTCCACTACCGTGCCGATCTGGGTCAGCCGGCTGTCCATAGAGGCTTCCCGGTTGTCACCCATCACAAAAAATGTTCCACTGCGAACATGGTAAGGGAATGTCAGATTGCACTGACCTAAGGTTTTTTCTGTCAAATACGGCTCTTCCAGATCTTCACCGTTGATACTCACTACGCCTTCATCGGTGATGGATATTTGATTGCCGCCGGTGCAGATAACTCTGCGCACCAAAACCTGGTTGTTGTAATAAAAGGCAACCACATCTCCCGGTTTCACTTTCTGGGTCTTTAGAATCACCAGCGTTTGTCCACCCTGAAGATTCGGTTCCATTCCCGTGCCGTTGTACGTTACGATCTGGAAAATATGGGTAAACAGATTCAAAAGGATCACCGCCAGCAGCGCAAGACCCAAGATCCATCGCCATACAAAAGAAATGGTTTTTCCCGTATTCTTTCGTTTTTCACCATGGTGTTTTTTCTCTGCATCGCTTAAAAATACGCCCGCCATTTGTGATCCTCCTTCCTTTTGGGTATAGGTATACCAGTTTAATATATTATTATATCACTTTAAATTATTATTGCAACTTTACAAGCCGGGAATAAGCGCCAAAAAAACCACCAATTTTCTAAGGAAAATTGGTGGTTTTTCGGCATTATGATCAACCAATCAAGCGGCAGACCAACTCGGTATAAGCAACCGGGTCTTCAAGGGGCAATTCTGCCATCAACTGTGCCTGGCAATAAAGCAGATTTGCGATGTCTTTCGCTCTTACCGGATCGGCAGTCATAGCGCTTTGGAGCGCCTTGACTGTTTCGTGCTCCGGATTCAGTTCCAGGATCCGCTCTGCGGGGAAAGGCATATCCGGATTCATCTTGCGCATATACTTTTCCATTTCGAAACTCATACCGGTACCGGGGATCAAGGAGACGGGGTGATCGCCCAAATTGCCGGAGATGCGAACCTCCTTTACCTGCTCGCCCAAAGATTCTTTTACAAAGGTCAAAAAGCCTTTCAGTTCCTCAGCCTTTTCTTCGATGGCTTTCTTTTCTTCCTCGGTCTGCAGACCCAAATCGTCGGTAGCGGCGTTGCAAAGGGTCTTTTCCTGATAAGTCATCAGGCTTTGGGCAACGAATTCGTCTACATCATCGGTAAAGAGCAGCACATCGTAACCCTTGTCACCCAAAGTCTTTACCTGAGGCAGTTTTGCAAGGCGGTCCTTACTCTCACCGGGGATATAGTAGATCTTCTCCTGGCCCTCTGCCATGGATTCCACATATTCGCCCAGGGTGATCAGTTTGTTCTGCTTATTGCTCCAGAACAGCAGCAGATCCTGCACCGCCTCTTTTTTCGCGCCGTACTCTGCCACTGCGCCGTATTTCAGTTGCCGGGAGAACGCGGCATAGAATTCTTCGTATTTTTCCCGGTCTTCCTTCAGCATTGCCGTAAGTTCAGCCTTGATCTTCTTTTCAATGTTCCGGGCAATAAGGGTCAGTTGCCGATCATGCTGGAGCATTTCGCGGCTGATATTCAGGGAAAGATCCTGGCTGTCCACCACGCCCTTGACAAAGCGGAAATGTTCCGGCAGCAGATCTTCGCAATTCTCCATGATCATCACGCCGGAAGAATACAGTTGCAATCCGCCCTTATAATCCTTGGAATAGAAATCATAAGGCGCTTTGCCGGGGACATACAACAGCGCCTTGAAAGATACCATACCTTCTGCGCTGAAATGGATGGTGCGCAAAGGCGGATTGTAGTCGAAGAACTTTTCCCGATAAAAAGCATTATGCTCTTCCTCGGTAACATCCTTCTTCGCCCGTTGCCACAGAGGCACTCTTGAGTTTAAGGTCTCCAGTTCTTTATACTGCTCGTATTCCGGTTTGTCCTCGGGAGAATCTGCCTTTTTCCGGGACTTGGTCACTTCCATCTGAATGGGATAGCGGATGTAGTCGGAATACTTCTTCACCAGAGAACGGATCTCATACTCCTTAAGGAAGCGGGAGTACTGCTCGTCCTCTGTGTCCGCTTTCAGAGTCATAATAATATCCGTACCGGGTTGCTCACGCTCGGTTTCCTCGATATAATAACCGTCCGTACCGTCGGAGATCCACTTCCATGCGACGTCCTCGCCGTACTTTTTGGAAATGACCGTAACGGTCTTGGCAACCATAAATGCAGAATAGAAACCAACGCCGAACTGACCGATGATATCCACATCCTCGGTTTTTTCCATTGCCTGCTTAAAGCCCAAAGAGCCGGACTTGGCGATGGTGCCCAGGTTTTCTTCCATCTCCTCTTTGCTCATACCGATGCCGTTATCGGACACGGTAAGAATGCCGTCGCCCCGGGTGATGGTAATGGCAAGATCTTCCCGGTTAACGCCCACCTTGTCATCGGTCAGCGCCGTGTATGCCAATTTATCCATAGCATCGGATGCGTTGGAAATGATCTCCCGGAGGAAGATCTCCTGGTGGGTATAGATAGAGTTGATCATCAAGTCCAAAAGTCGCTTGGACTCTGCTTTAAACTGTTTTTTACGCATTATATTCATCCTTTCATTAGCACTCTTTGCGTTTGAGTGCTAATATTATAACACGGTAAAATAAATTTGCAACCCCCTGGAAAAAAGTTCTTTTATTATTTACAATTTTATGCTATCATTAAAATGTATAATTATGTGCCTACGAGAAGGAGTTATAGAAAGCATTATGATCACAGTTAGTAATTTAGGTATGCAATTTGGTGGTCAATGGCTGTTCCAGCATGTTGACCTGCAGTTTCTGCCCGGCAACTGCTACGGCATTATCGGCGCCAACGGCGCAGGCAAGTCCACTTTCCTGCGGATCCTCACCGGCGAACTGGAATCCACCAACGGCGATATCCACATTGATCCGGACAAGCGTGTTTCCGTGCTGAAGCAGAACCAGAACGCCTACGACGAATATACCGTTATGGACACGGTCATTATGGGCAACCAGCATCTTTACGATATTATGAAAGAAAAGGATGCTATCTACGAAAAAGAGGACTTTTCCGACGAAGACGGCATCCGCGCCTCTGAGTTGGAGGGCGAGTTTGCGGAAATGGGCGGCTGGGAAGCAGAGTCCGACGCCTCCCGTCTGCTGCAAGGTCTGGGTATCGGCACAGAGTTGCATTACGATGTTATGTCAACTGTCGACCCCCGTTTGAAAGTGAAAGTTCTGCTTGCCCAGGCGCTGTTCGGCAACCCGGACATCGTTATGCTGGACGAGCCTACCAACAACCTGGATATTGAAGCCATCAACTGGCTGGAAGACTTCCTGCTGGACTTCCCCGGCATGGTCATCGCCGTTTCCCACGACCGTCACTTCCTGAACACCGTCTGCACCCATACCGTTGATATTGACTACGGCAAGATCAAGATGTATGTGGGTAACTATGACTTCTGGTATGAATCTTCTCAGATGGTCCAGGCAATGATCCGCAACAAGAACAAGAAGAACCAGGAAAAGATCGAAGAACTGCAACTTTTTATTCAGCGGTTCTCTGCCAACAAGTCTAAAGCGAAGCAGGCAACTGCCCGCCGGAAACTGCTGGACAAACTGACCGTGGAAGAAATGCCCTGCTCCACCCGCCGCTACCCCTTCGTTGGCTTTATGCCCGAGCGGGAACTGGGCAAAGACATTCTCACAGTAAAAGATGTATCTGTAACGGTAGACGGCGTCAAGTTGCTGGATAATGTCTATTTCTCCGTGGGCAAAAACGACAAGATCGCTTTCGTGGGTGAAAATGAACTGGCGCAGACTGCTCTGTTCCAGATCCTGATGGGCGAATTAGAGCCAGACGTAGGCAGCATCAAATGGGGTGTCTCCACGGTTCGCAGTTATCTGCCTAAGGACAACTCCGAATATTTCGAAGGCAACACCATGGAACTGGTGGACTGGCTGCGGCAGTACTCCGTAAAAAAGGACGATGTATACCTCCGTGGTTTCCTGGGTCGTATGCTCTTTAGCAACGAAGATGTTTTTAAGCATGTCAATGTTCTCTCCGGTGGTGAGAAAGTCCGCTGTATGCTGTCAAAAATGATGCTCTCCGGCGCCAATGTGGTGCTTTTAGACCAGCCTACCAACCACTTGGATATGGAATCTATCCAGGCAGTGAACAAGGGTCTTGAGGCTTTTACCGGCGTTGTTTTGCTTGCCTCCCACGACCACGAAATGCTGACCTCCACCTGTAACCGGGTCATCGCCTTCCAGCCTGACGGCACCATCATTGACCGCTACGGCACTTATGACGATTATCTCGCCTGGATGGCAGAAAACAAAAACCAGTAACCCCCCGTGTCATCCTGAGCGACCCTGAGCATAGTCGAAGGGGAGTCGAAGGATCTTTCCCGTATAATCAACTGAATCAGCGAGGATTCATATGAATTACTATGTCTATATCCTGTCTAACTGGAATGATTCTGTTCTTTATATTGGTGTTACCGGAGATCTGCAACGTCGCTTATATGCGCACAAAAATCACCTTGTTAAAGGTTTCTCTAATAAATATAACACCCACAAATTGGTTTATTATGAATACACCGGCGATGTGCGGGTTGCTTTGGAACGTGAAAAACAGTTAAAGGGTTGGACACGTGCAAAAAAGAACGCGCTCATCAACAAAATGAATCCAGCCTGGCGTGATCTATCTGACGATTGGAAATAGGCGGAACTGCGAAGATCCTTCGACTCCGTTTCACTTCGCTCAGGATGACACGCACTTTAGGAGGTACAATATGAAGAAGATTTTAGATATCATCACAAGTAAAATGGAGCAGGCTTTTGCCGAAGCAGGCTATGACGCTTCTTACGGCAGAGTGACGGTATCCAACCGTCCTGACCTGTGCCAGTATCAGTGCAACGGCGCTTTGGCTGCCGCCAAGGCTTATAAATGCGCCCCCATTCAAATCGCCAACGCTGTGGCAGAAAAACTGGATAAGAAAGATTTTTCCAAGTGCGAAGCCATTATGCCCGGTTTTATCAATCTGAATTTGAGCGATGCTTTTCTGCAGTCTTATCTGGAAGAAATGCGTACTGCCGAAGATTTCGGTGTGGAGAAGATCGGCGCAGGCAAGACCATCGTGGTGGACTACGGCGGCGCCAATGTGGCAAAGCCTCTGCACATCGGTCATCTGCGGCCCGCCATTATCGGCGAGGCGCTGAAGCGGCTATATAAATTCTTCGGTTACAACACCATCGGCGATATTCACCTGGGCGACTGGGGTCTGCAAATGGGTCTGATCATTGCAGAACTCCGGGAGCGGCAGCCGGATCTTTGCTACTTTGACGAAAACTATCAAGGGGAATACCCCGCAGAATCCCCCTTCACCCTTTCCGAACTGGAAGAGATCTACCCCACCGCATCTTCCAAAAAGTCTGACCCGGTGTTTGCGGAAAAAGCACACACCGCCACCTATGAACTCCAGCAGGGTCGCCGGGGTTACCGGGCAATCTGGAATCACATTATGGGCATCTCCCTGCCGGATCTGCGACGGATCTACGACGCTTTGGATGTCCACTATGAAAAGTGGCTGGGTGAAAGCAACGCCGACCCCTACATTCCCGCAATGGTCGCCGATATGAAAGCAAAAGGTCACGCAGTGATGTCCGAAGGCGCGTGGGTCATTCCCGTGGCAGAAGAAACGGACAAAAAAGAAGTGCCGCCCTGCATTCTGATTAAGTCTGACGGCTCAGCCATCTATGCCACCACCGATTTAGCAACCATTGTCCAGCGTATGCAAGACTGGAAGCCGGACAAGATGCTCTATGTTACCGACAAGCGGCAAGCGCTGCACTTTGAGCAGGTGTTCCGGGCAGCCAAAAATGCGGCATCGTAGATGCCGAAATGGAGATGGAACACGTTGGTCACGGCACTATGAACGGCGCTGACGGCAAGCCTTTCAAGACCCGCGACGGCGGCGTGTTGCGTTTGGAGCAGTTGATCGCGGATATGACCGACTTTGTCCGGGCAAAGGTCGTGGAAAACAAGATCGTGGACCCAGCCGAAGTGGAGGCTACCACCGCCAAGATCGCCCTTGCGGCGCTGAAATACGGTGACCTGAGCAACCAGCCTACCAAGGACTACAACTTCGATTTGGAGCGGTTCGCCGCTTTCGAGGGCAATACCGGTCCTTATATTCTTTACACCATTGTGCGGATCAAGAGCATTCTT
>JAZQBF010000247.1:0-1762 GCA_045545615.1 Faecousia sp. | reverse complement strand
CCCGGCGCTTGCGATATGGAAGTATTACGACGATTTAAATTATTTTGCCAAAGGCAAAATACCTTAACTGACAACTAACCACTGACAACTGACAACTGCAAAAAAAGATGGAGTTAAGCACTCCATCTTTTTTATTTGATTTCTTGTCCACGGGCGAAGACTTTTTGAACTTGCAGGTCACTGTCTAACAGGACGATGTCAGCATCGAAGCCGGGGGCTATGTGACCCTTCCGGTCATCAAGACCGGCGACCTTTGCGGGGGTGGCGGTTGCCATGGTCACAGCATCACAGAGGCTGACCCCGGCAAGGTTCACCATATTCCGCACCAGCCGGTCCATAGTGGCGATACTGCCGGCAAATGCCTGCCGGTGAGGCATTTTCATAACCCCGTCTTCCAAAATGGTTTCCATACCGTTTGCCTGCTTCAGCACACTGCCGTCGGGCAGGTCTGCTCCGGCAGGGAACAGGGCGTCGGTGATGAGGCTGATGTTTTCCGCGCCTTTACATTTAAATATCAGTTTCAAAAGTTCCGGGGGCAGGTGACAGCCGTCGGCGATGATCTGCACTGTGAAATCTTCTACAAGACCTGCCTCCACCACGCCGCCGTGGCGGTAGCCATTGATGCGATGGACCATAGAACAGCCGGAATAGATGTGGGTAATGTCGGTATAGCCATTTTTCAGGGCTTCCACGCAAGTGTCGTAGTCGGCATCGGAGTGGGCGATGGTCGCCCGGATGCCGTGGGCTTTTAAAACATTACCAAATTCCACGCCACCGGGAAGTTCCGGGGCGACACCCATTATTTTAATGCCCCCGGGCCAGGCTTTTTCCAAACGCTCCAGCGCATCTTCACTGGGGTTTATCAGCGCCTCCGGGTCCTGAGCGCCTGCCTGGGCAGGGGAGAGGAACGGCCCTTCCAAATGGACACCGGGAATGGTCACCGGGCTCTTCTGCGCCGCAATGCGGACATTCTTTATCATCGTTTCCGTCATTTCCAAATTGGCGGTGACGGTGGTGGGTAAAATGGTTGTGGTGCCACACTTGGCGTGGGCGGCGATGCCGGCGTTCACCTGCTCCGGCGTTGCCCCCATAAAGTCCACATTGCCGCCGCCGTGGACGTGGATGTCCACAAAGCCGGGGCAGGCGTAACAGCCTTCGCCGTCGATGATCTCGTCGGCGGGGGTGGTGGGCATTTGGGTATGTACCGCAACGATCTTGCCATTTTCAAAGTCAATGACGGCGGGGATGATACTGTCTTTTTGAATCAGATTTATATTTGTAATACGGGTCATAGGAATACCTCTTTATAGTTGATAGTTGATAGTTGACAGTTGACAATTAAAAAATGCATAATGCACAGTGCACAGTGCACAGTGGCGGTGCTGCAGAAAAGTTTGCATTTTCGAAAGACTGATACGGAATGCAAGTGTTTAGATGATTGCCCGCATTCCACCCCCGTCTGCTTCGCAGACACCCCCTCCCCGGGAGGGGGTAATTAATTCGTCGCGGTAGCGACACATTTATTATGCACTATGCATTATGCACTGTGCACTGCAAATGTGTGTGCGGGGAGAAAAACGGGTTTTCGGTTTGTTATTTCGTGGAAAGCAGGGCGTTCAGGGTCTTGGCATCGGCGAAGAACTGCTGCTCTGTGTCGTCTTTGACAAATTCGATGGCGGCGTAACCGGCTTTTGTGTGGGCGCGGAGCGCCGCTATGCACGAAACCCACTTCTCGCTCCAGGTGTCAAGGGGGTAGCGCACA
>JAZQBF010000246.1:0-4058 GCA_045545615.1 Faecousia sp. | reverse complement strand
CGATACCGCAGTTCAAGACTTCATCTTCAGAGAGGGTGTTGAGGCTGACTACGGTGCTTACGTCAACAACGGCAAGTACCCCACCTTCGAGTTCAAGATCAGCAACGCAAGCACTCTGGATGCAAACGGTGCTCTTAATGTAACGGTTATCTATAGAGTACAGGTGGGCAATTATGTTGTCGAGGTAACTAACTAATTAGGGACCTTTACAAATAGATTCTTACGAAAGGAAGACTGATTGCAATGAAGAAGTATACTTCTCCCTCTGTTGAGGAAATCAAGTTGACTGCTATCGAGGCAACCACCCAGGGTTCTGGCAGTGGCGCTACCGGCAGCGGCGGCGCAAACTCCGGCGGTCGCTAATGCTCTGCAAAATAGCAGACCTATTTGTCGAAGTACCTGAGGCGGGTGGCTTAGCCACCCGTTGTCAGGACTACCGCTGGGATGGTGATCCGGAAGGTGACATTGTTGTTATTCGGGAAGATCTCTACGAACCACAATGGTGGCAGGGACTTACCTATGACAATATGTGTTATATGGAATCAGGCTATCAATTTAACAGCAATCTGGTGAATCATGGAGGAATGCGCCTGCATGCTTCAGCAGTAGCGTGGAAAGGGAGAGCCTATCTGTTTTCAGCGCCTTGCGGCACCGGAAAATCCACACATCGACAAATGTGGCAGCAACTCTATGGAGAAGATGCTGCTGTGGTATTCAATGATGATAAGCCGGCATTGCGTCTGTTAGACGGCAAGTGGTATGCTTACGGCACACCCTGGTGTGGTAAAAACGGCATCAATAAGAATATGAAAGTACCTCTGGGTGGCATTTGTTTCTTAAAACAAGCCCCCGAGAACCGAATCCGCAGAATGACTTCTGCAGAAATTATCCCTAGTGTGATCGATCAAACTAACTGGAGATGGAGAACGCAGGATGAAATGATACGGCTTTTGGATAATTTGGAAAAATTGATTCAAAAGGTGCCGGTATTCTTGTTGGAGTGCACACCTACCACCGATGCAGCCAAACTCAGCAGCGAGACCATGTCCCGCGCCGCTGACGAGGCAGGCTTGTAAAATAATTGATTCGTTCCAAGGATACAGGGGCGGGTAAAAACGCCCCTGTATTTCTTGCCGTTGTGAGAAAGAAAAAAGCGGGCGGGGAAAGCACCGCCAGACTCCTTCTGACAAGGGGAGGCGTTGAAGATTTTTCCTTCTCAGAGCGGCAAAACCCAAAAGGAGAGCATTTATGAAAAAGAAGTTATTTGCGGTGTTTACCGCAACGATGATACTGTGCAGTCTTTGCGCTTGCAAAGGGCAGGAACAACCGGAGGAATCTACTTCCGGACAGACTACCGGCGTCCAGGTGACAACCGAAGCAAAGGAAACGACGGAAGACTTTCGCTGGCTGACATACGAAGAATATCTGGCGTTGACGCCGGAACAGCAGCAAGCCTACTATGAAAGTTTCCCCACACCGGAGGAATATATGGTTTGGTTTAATGCTGCAGCAAAGGAGCATAACCAACAATCCGAAGATAACGGAACTTATGTGGAAGGCAATGAAGGGTATCTTACCCAGCCTACAGAGGAAGACTCTCCCGATGTTCCGCAACCTGACTCAAATGCCGCCGGCACCCAGGAAAGAAAAGATCCGACATTGTTGACTTACGAGGAATATTTAAAATTATCTCCGGCGCTGCAACAGGCCTATTGCGAAAGTTTTTCCAGTATGGATGCCTATATGCAGTGGTTCAATGCAGCAGTCAAGGAATATAATGACAACAAGAACGATACACCCCCAAAAACAGAAGGCAACGAAGGGCAAATTACGCAACCTACAGAACCAGAAGCAGATGCACAGCAACCTACAGAAGAAAAAGTGTTTTTAGAAGGTACTGGAGTAGCGCGTCCTGACGGTCGGTGAATCTGCATAAGCAAAACAGCGAAAGATATGAGGTACCTCTATGGAAGAGAAAAATGAAGTATTGGAACTGGACATAAAAGGCTTGGTGTCTTTTGTGCTCAGCAGATCCTGGCTTATTGTTATATCGGCGGTCCTGGTTGCCGCTATGGCGCTCGGTTATGCCAAAATGTTTATTACACCCAAGTATGCCGCTAGTGTCCGGCTGTATACCAATAATATTTTCGAAGAAAGCAAAGGCGAAGTGCAGGCAGGTCAGTTGACAGCGGCTGCGTATTTGGCAGAGGCCTATATGGTCATTCTGGAAGGCAAGCCGGTGCTCAATGAGGTTTTGAAAACCACAAACCTGCAGGATAAGTATACGGTAGATCAACTGCGGTCTATGGTATCGGCGGATACGGTAAATCAGACGGAGATATTCCAGGTGACCATCACCTGCCCGGACAGCAAAGAAGCGGCAGTTATTGCCAATGCCTTTGCCGATGTTCTGCCTAAGCAACTGCCCAGCGTGGTGGAAGGCAGTGATGTCCGTTTGGTGGACTATGCAGTAGAGTCCAAAGCCATCGTCTCTCCGGACTATAAGAAACTGATGATCATTGGTGCTCTTGCCGGCGCGCTGCTGTCGCTGGTCGCATTGCTCCTGCGGGAGTTCCTGGATGACGCCATCGACTCTGAGGAATACCTCACCGCTATCTATGGCGAGATCCCCTTGCTGGCAGTGATCCCCGACGCAAAAGAGCCGAAAAACGGCAATTACCGCAAGTATAAGCATTACTATAAGCGCTATTACCGCAGTTACTATAACTCCGGGAAAAAAGGAAAGAACGGAGGGAAGGCTGTATGAGTATTTTCAAGCGTAAAAAATCAAAAGACCCCAGCGCCTGGAATATCCGCACCATGTTTGGCCCTGGCTTGAATTTCGCGGCAGCAGAAGCCTACAAACTTCTCCGTACCAACCTGGTGTTCTCCTTCTCCGGCGAGCAAAAATGCCGCATTGTGGGCGTGACCAGCGCCATCGAGGAAGAGGGCAAATCCACCGTTATTTGTAACCTTGCCTATTCCATGGCGCAGTCCGGCGCCAGCGTTTTGCTGGTGGACGGCGACTTGCGTAAACCCACCATTGCATCCAAGTTGGCGGTAGACCGGGTGCCCGGCTTGACCAATCTGCTGGTTTCCCGGGAGGATTACCGGAAGTTCATCCAGCAAAGTCCCCATGCCCCCGGTATGGACTTGCTCACCGCCGGCGACATCCCGCCTAACCCCTCTGAATTGCTCAGTTCCGTCCGTATGCAGGAACTGATGGCGCAAATGAGCAGGGACTATGACTATATCCTTGTGGACCTGCCCCCGGTTACGGTGGTTTCCGATACCATTGCGGTTTCCAAAGTGCTGGACGGCGTGGTTTTGGTGGTCCGCGGTAATGTTGCCCAAAGAAAACCCGTGGCTGAGATGCTCCGGCAGTTGCACTTGGTAAACATCCGGATATTGGGCTTTGTTTACCGGGATCTGCTCCCCACCGGCTCTCGTTATTACAGAGGGTATCGGAGCAAATACCGCTACTATCGCTATAGCAGAGGCTATCAGCGGTCTTCCAAATGATCTCAATAGCAAAACGCCCCGTGGTGCGCCACGGGGCGTTCTTGACAGCAATTCCGGAAAACAATATAATAAACGGAAATAAGGGGGTGGAGAAATGGTTATAAAATCAGCGCCGCTGAACGGACGAACCGGACACGATGCCGGAAGACAGTTGCTTTCCCAAATGTATCGAGCATATACCGGCAGGGAAATGCCGGAAATTCTGGTAACAGACCGGGGCAAGCCTTATGCCGCAGAGGGTCCCTATTTTTCCATCTCCCATACAAAGGAAACTGTGTTCTGCGCCCTGTCGGAACGCCCCATCGGCATTGATGCGGAGCAATTAGACCGGAATATCGATCTGCGCTTGGCAGATAAGATCTTATCCCCAAGGGAAAGGGCGCAGTTTGATGGGGCGCAGGATCAGCGCCTTGCGCTGCTGAAATTCTGGGTGCTGAAAGAGGCGGCGGCAAAATGTACCGGGGAAGGTTTACAGGGGTATCCCAATAAAACGGAGTTTTCCCTGGATGACCCCCGGATCACCATCCAAAACGGCT
>JAZQBF010000245.1:0-12157 GCA_045545615.1 Faecousia sp. | reverse complement strand
AACAAGTTATTGGCTAAAGCTGATGTATGAAACCAAAAGAATCGATGCTACAACATATCAATACACGGAGAAACTTTGTGGCAATATCCGCAGACTTTTGATTGCATCCTGCAAAACCGCAAAGGAGAGTACAAAATGAAGTATTGGGTAAGAATTACGGAAGCGTATGACGGTAGTTTTACAGAAATGTATTTGGATTTATATAAAATTGAAACAGGCTTTGTTATAAAAGGCACGTCCTATCATTATAATGCCGGTGCTGAAAAAACGCTTTGTGAGGTTCAAGTTCCCGGCAAAATAAAAACAACTAAAGACATTTTGAAATATATCATCGAAAATCTGACGTTATATCCGTGGGCAAAAATAATACCGGAAGATATTAGAGCAAACAAACCCCTGATCGATTTCATTAAAGAAAACGGGTAAAACCTACGCACCTTTTTTCGTTTTTACCTATGTTTACGCACCTTGTTGCTCGCCTTTGTCAGAAAAGACACCGCCCAGATTCGGTGGTGTCTTTTGCGCTATGTAGGAGGAATTTGATGAAATACGAAAATACGGTTTCGGGAAAATTTCTTGTGCGGCCCAATCGGTTTATCGCCCATATTGAGATCGACGGCAACATGGAGATCTGCCATGTGAAGAATACCGGCAGGTGCAAAGAACTATTGCAGCCGGGTGTGACGGTCTGGTGTGAAAAGGCGAAGAATCCGGAGCGGAAAACCAAATACGATCTGATCGCCGTGCAAAAAGGGGAGCGTCTGATCAATATGGATTCCCAAGCCCCCAATGCCGCCGCGAAAGAATGGCTGGAAAACGGTGGGATAGGAAATATCCAAAATTTGCGCCCGGAGACTTTTTGCGGCGATTCCCGGTTTGATTTTGCCTTTGAAAGGGAAGGGAAACAATGCTATCTGGAAGTCAAGGGCGTGACTTTGGAAAATGACGGCATCTGCGCCTTTCCCGATGCGCCGACCCAGCGGGGCGCAAAGCATCTGCGCGGCTTGACCGAAGCAGTAGACGCAGGGTGCGAAGGGTATGTGCTGTTTGTGATCCAAATGGAAGATGTAAAATATCTGCATCCCAACGATGCCACAGACCCCGCTTTTGGCGAGGCGCTGCGGCAAGCCGCCGCCGGAGGCGTGCAGGTGCTGGCTATGGATTGCAGCGTTACCCAAGATGCGATGAAAATCCGCCAACCGGTAGAAGTGCGTTTGTCCGGTTATCAGGAATAGTCCAAAATCCCGGCAGTTCACACAAAAGACTGCCGGGTTTCCTTGTAAAAAAATAAAAAAATGACATATTAAATGATTGACGCAGAAAGACTACTTGTGCTATACTGTATTTGTGAAATTTTGGCTTATACGTGGAAAGGGTTGTCTTATGAAAAAAATGATCAAAAGGATTATTACCGTTGCGCTGGCTGTACTTATGCTGCTGCCGCTGGCTGCGCCTGGAACGGTATCCGCTGCAGCCTCTACTACCTATCAATTAGGTATTTTTCAGACCGGTGTAAATGGTAGCGGCAATCCGGTATACAGCACATCTACTTGGGATGCTGCGCTGATCGGTCAAACTCAGGCGGCGTATGAAGCCAACGGCTGGTGCATTCAGGAATTTGGAAAAGGCATTAATAGTAGTGCTAAATTTTATAGCGTTGCCGGTTCGAAAATAATGACTTATGTGGGCGACTATGTTGTCTACAAAATCAAATCTCCCGGCGCCGGTGTTCGTTCTTTAACCTTGAAGCACGGGGTCTTCTTCCGGGACGGTAAAGTGGATATGTATGTTATGCCAGCCACGACCACCGATATCAAGGCGGCAATGATCCCCGAAAACCGCGTGGGCAGAATTGATTTCTATAAAGAAAATACCGCTGATGTTGTATGGGGAAACGATACGGTTGTAGGTTCTTATAACTTTGGCGCAGATGATGCATACTATGTGGTTATGTATGTATGCGAAGCATCGCCGATCGACCCCACTATGTGCTACTTTCAGCCTACTTCCCTTACCATTACCGAGGGCGTTCTGACACCTACTGTTCCCAATCAGAGAGCCAATTCTATTGTGATCAACAACAGCCCCATTGAGACCTTTGAACCTGCTACTTATGCGGCAACCGGCGAATACAATGGCAATCCCTATATCTATATCCCTGTTGAAGGTAAGAAACTCTTCATCTATAATCTGGAAACCGGTGAAAAGTTTGACGAGGTAGACCTCCGATTTACCGTTACCCGCGGCATTACCTGCGACCCGGAAGGCCGTGTGTGGATGGTCGGCAGCCAGTATTACCTACAGTGTTATGATCCTGCCACCCGTACTATGAAGGAATACTCCACCCAGGGTATGATGGATAGCGGTTTTGATCTTATTTATGCAGACAACGGTTGTTTGTACTTCGGCTCTTCCATGAATGCCGTTGTTTACGAATTTAATATTGCAACGGAAACCCTGCGTAGTTTTGCCAATCTCAATGCCGATGCGGTATATTCCTGTGGTGTTGCCTATAAAGACGGTTATGTTTATGCAGGCCTTACCGGCAACAAGAACTCTGACGAAACCCATACCCGTGAGGTGGTGAAGATCCGGGTATCCGATGGCGTTGTTGTGGGCAGAACCGATGTTTCTGACTGCGTCGATAAGAAAGCGATTATGATCCGCGGCGCCGGAATCACCAATGGTATCTATATGGCAGGCGGCATTGAAATGAATAAGATGCTTGCCATCGATATTGAGACTATGGAGCAGGCGGAGATCAAGTATAATGATGTTGCGATCACAAACGGAATTAACTTCAGCCCTTCCGAACTTCTGAACGGCAAGCGTTATTTCTCCGTAAGACCCGGCACCTGGGACTACAATCCCACCACCGGCGTCGGAACAAAGGGTTCTGTGGACCCCGGCTTGTACTGTATGGACGACGCTACCGGTGTGGTGGAGTTTGTTTCTCCGAATCTGCGTAACTCCCTGAAATTCACCCAGGACAGTATCATCAATATCAACGGCGATGATTGCATCCTGTGGCATTCCGGTTCCGGTCATCACTATTTAAACCTGAGAACCAAAGAAGTGGTCTCTTTGGACGACTTAGTCCAGAATACAGATGTTGGTGCAGTTACTATGGACTCTATGGCTCTGGGTTTCCCCGGCAGCAATGAGATTTTCCTGGGAGCATTTAACAATGATAAATGCTCCATCTATAACACAGAGACCGGCACTGTCACAGCCAACTTCTACACCAACGGTCAGACCGACTGTATGATCACCTGTAACGGCAAACTCTATGCAGGCAACTACAAAGACGGTGTTCTGACCCAGGTGGATCTAAACAACAAGAATAACAACAAGGTCGTTATTGATTTCCGCTACACATTAGATCCCAACGGTAATCCTTTCGACCAGGTGCGCGTTCACGCAATCGCGGCAGGCGATAACAAAGTGTTTGCCGGTACGATGCCCGACAGTTATCTCCGTGGCGGCTGTATCGGTTGGTACGATACCGTTACCGGTGAGACCTATATTGAGCGCAATGTGGTAGAAAATCAGTCTATCAATGCTTTGGAGTACCACAACGGTTATCTCTATGGCACTACCACCACAGGCGGCGGTACCGGTGCTGGTGCAGATACTTCCCTGAGCGCCAAATTGTTTATTTACGATGTGGCCAACAAGACAAAAGTTCTGGAAGTGGATCTGCACGACTACATTTCCGGTCTGCCCACTCGCTTAAGTTATATGGGCGGCGTTGTTGCTGACCCGGATGTTGCTACCAACAATAAACTTTGGGGCGTTGTCTGCGAGACCTTGTATTCTTTCACCTATGACCCTCAAACAAATAGTGTTGCAGTAGAAGAAGAACTGGTCGTTTCCAAGACGAAATACAGCGGCAATGGTTCCAAGGAGCAGGATATTCACTTCCTGGACGGCTATATCTACACCTATTTTGATGGCAGTAATAAGTTCTTGAAGATCAATTATGCCGATCCCAGCCAGTACACCCAATTGCCTATTGCAGATCCAGCCCACTCTGTATTGGGTGAAGATAAGAACCTCTACTATTACAACGACCATACACTGTATATGTATCCGCTGAATGTAACAGATGCAGATGAAAATGCCGCTAAGGCAGTGGATGCCGCGATTCTGGCACTGACGAAGCCGGCTACCTTAGCCGATAAGGCGGCAGTGGAGGCGGCAAGAGATGCTTATGATGCCCTTTCCTGGGATCAGCGGGCGCTGGTACAGAGCCTGTATTTGTTGCAGGAAGCCGAGGCGGATATTTTGGAAGCGCGAATCGCCACAATTGACCCGATGAATCCAGATCAGAAACTGGTCAACGAGTTGTATGGGATCTACATGAATATGACAACACAGCAGCGCAGTTATGTGACCAACTACGCTGTGCTGGAGAGTGCGAAAAACTTGTTGGATCAGGATGTCTTCTCTGTTGGAAACCAGGTCTTTAATACGTTGGAAGAAGCAGTTGCATCTGCCGGACAAGACGATGTGATCAAACTTCTTGTAAACCATGAAGCAGATGATCTTGTGTTGGACGGCAATACGGTTCTGGACCTCAATGGCTACCGCCTGGTCTGCGACAGTTTCGACTCTGCTGCCCTTGGCTTCGGTAATATCATCGATACCAGCGGTGGCGATGGCCTCTTGATGGCAGATGCCATGACCATCAAGCAAGATAATGCGCAATTGCCTTTGTGGGACGGTCAGGAATCCGGCTACCGTTTCTTTGCCTATACATTTGCGTTGGATTACGAGCCGGAGCAGGTGGCAAACGGCACGCAACAGTTCTGGTATAAGATGGATTTCGAATCCCAGAAAGCATACCGGTTGATCGAAACCGGTTACGCCAAATTGGAGATCGGCGTGGATATTGCCTGGAACGGTGAGCATCTGGTAAGAGCGATGTTCGGCAGAGGCGAGCCTTTAAGCACTTATACTTTCGGCTTGCGGTGGGCAGAATCTATGCAGAGCAATCCCGATACCTGGCTTTACGCAAAGGTCAGCGGATTAAATAATTTTGGCCTGGATGGAACACTGTCCGTAACCCCTCTGGTGCTTGCAAACGGTTGCCAGGCACAAGTGGCAGAAGGCAAGAGCGATACCATCACTTATGAGATCAATCGCTTTGACTTTGGCTTCGAAGAGCGTAATTAAAAATACCATATAACGCCCCCTGGCAGAGGTATGAACTGCCAGGGGGTATTAATTTGGGGAGAATTTTTTGCATTATAATTTGCTATTGAAACATTGCGACCCAAAAGGTAAAATAGTAGTGTGAAGAAATTTGCATTTTAGTATGCAAAAGGAGGAGCCTTAATGAAGAAGTGTTTAACTCGGATTTTGGCATTGGCGCTGATCATCAGTATGCTTTTGCCTTGTCTGCCTGCGGGCGTTGTCGCCGTTGAAGGCGGCAGCCAGACAGAGCCGCAGCAGGTAGTCTATGATTTTGTTTTGGAGCAAACGGACAAGGTGAACAATAATGGCGCCGGTTTTGCCGGTCAAGCCTTGACCGGTACAGCAAACCAGGGCGCCATTGCCGGCTATTATGCCGAAGATAAGTTAAACTGGAAATATGCTGCCGACAATAACCTTGCCTTTAAAACGGAGACCAACCAATCTTTTGCCATGCTGTATTTTGGCGGCGGCAGTAACGTTTGGACCGGTCTGCGCCTGGGTATTAAGACAGAAGAAAACGGCTCAGCCACCTATCCGGTGGGTGTATGGTCTGCCTTGACTGTCAAAGTGCCCACCGCCGGCAAATATGCCCTGAACCTGGAGCATCAGATCCGCGCTGACGGCACAACTGCCGGTGAAATCTACATTCTGGAAGGCACTTATGCCGATAATGCCGCCATTGAAGCGGCTATGGCTGCCACCACACCCCAGAAGACTGTGGACTTCAGCAAGTCTGATTTCACGGTTGAAGATGCGGCTACCGCTTTGGGCAAAAAGCAACTGAACGCAGGGGAATATACCCTTGTGTTTAAGGCAACAGCCAAAAAGACGGAAGCCTCTGCCTGCTTCTTCTATCTGAAAAAACTGACTATGACTTTGGAAGAAGAGGTCAATACCGATCAACTGAAGAATGTCAGTTATAATTTCCTCCAAACCTATACAGCAGAAAAAGTTGGAAAATCCTTATCCAATAAGTATTTTACGACCATTCCCAATACAGATATTGATGCAGCCTATGCCAACGAAGCGCTGAACTGGAGAATTGCATCTTCCAATGCTGCCGCAAAACTGGCAGATTCTGACTATGCCAAAATGGATACCTACCTTGCCTATGGCAACGGCAGCAACTGGGCAGGTCTGCGCCTTGCTATGCGCGCAGAGGATTCTGCCGGCACGGGCACATATCAGACCGGTCACTGGTACGCATTCACTCTGGCATCTCCCGGCGCAGGTAATTTCGACATTACACTGAACTATCAGACCCGCAGCGATGCCAACCGGGATGTGAAGGTTTATCTGCTTCCCGGCGCATTGACCGACCCCGCAGCAATTCAGACGGCAATGGACAGCAGCACCAGCCTGACCACCGGTTTTGATGGCCGTATGGATAATGCCGGTGTTCCGGACAATACCTCCAATACCTATAACAACGCATCCAAATCGCTGGGTGTTCGCACACTGATCGACAGCGAATATACATTGGTCATCCATGCAGCAGGCAGTACCGGCGTAGGCTTCTACCTGACCGGCTTGGAACTGGCAGAGCGGCTGACCATCGAGGAAACCACTACACAGACCACTGCCGGTGCTGCGCAGCCCACCACAGAAAGCACTACCGCGCCGGAAAACACCACCGCGCCGGAAGAAACTACTGTTCCCGACGAGAACCAGCCTTTGGGTTACAAGTTTGCCCTGGGCGGAACAGCATTGGAAGTGGGTGGCGCAAGTTTTGCAGGTAAAACTTTGGATACCGCTGCTGTGGCGACGGCAATCAGCGATTACTATGATGAAGGTATGCTGAACTGGAAGTTTACCGGCCTTAACAACTTTGCATCCTTTGCCGCAGAGGGCAGCACCCTTTACAATATGTACTACATCGGCGGTACGGCCTCCTATAAGTGGAGCGGTATCCGCTTGGGATTGAAAGTGGAGACTGCTGAGGGCAATACATTCCCCGCAGGGGTGTGGACGGCTATGACGCTCCGCAGCCCCGGCGAAGGACTTTATGACCTGACGCTGAATTATCAGACCCGTAGTGATGCGACTTCCGAGGGCGAGATCTACCTGATCAAGGGTACATATACCGATCCTGCGGAAGTGGAAAGTAAATTGACAAAAGAAAATCTGCTGAAAGTGCTGGATTGCTCCAGCAAAGTGGTGGATTTCGTAGATAAGAGCCGCACACTGGGAACCGTGGAAATGGAAGACGGCGAATACACCATCGTTTTCAAAGCGGCAAAAGCGCCCAAGGGCGGCAACTATTTCTACATCAACGATCTGATTTTTGATGAGACCCAGCCGGAGCAGGAACTGCCGCCTGTGCAGAAGGATAAAGTGGTTTATAATTTTGCCTTAAGCGGCTCTGCATTCGTGGATGTAAACGGCGAGGATATGGCAGGCCAGAATCTTACCGTGACCAAGATCAAAGAGGCGCTGGACGAATACTACAAAGATCAGCAACTCTACTGGACCTATGCAGGCAACAACCTGGCGTCTTTCCAAAAGAGCGACAACCAGGTTGAAAGCGTCTATTATTTCGGCGGCGGCCCCAACAAATATGTTTGGAGCGGTCTGCGTATGGGTCACAAAGTCCTTGGTCCGGAAAAGGATGACAAGGGCAACCTTAAGACCTCTTACCCTGCAGGCTACTTTACTGCGCTGAATATTCACTCTCCCGGCGAGGGTTATTACAAACTGACCCTGGACTTCCAGATGCGCGCTGACGGCACTTCCACCGGCGAGATCTATCTGATCAAGGGCAAACTGACAGATGTTGTCCAGATCGAAAAACAACTGACCAAGGATAACCTTCTGAAAGTTGTGGACTTCTCCAGCAAATCCTTTGCAATGTCCGACAGCAAGAAAGAACTGGGCGGCGTACAGATGGAGAAAGGGGAGTATACCCTGGTGTTCCGGGCAATGGATGCCCAGGCAGGCGGCGGATATATCTATATCAACGCTCTGACTGCAGAAAAGACCGAACCCGAACCTCCCAAGCAGCCGCTGCAAGTGAACAAACTGGAGTACAATTTTGTGCTGCACAGCGACAAACTGGTAGATGATACCGGCGCGACCTTTGGCAACAGAAAACTCACCGACAAGAAGATTTTGGCAGCGCTGGATGAATACTACGAAAACCGGACCCTGTCCTGGGATTATGCGCTGGATAACCGGGCATCTTTCCAGAAGAGCAATAATGAAGTTTCCGATATGTACTATGTCGGCGGCGATAAGTATAAATGGGCAGGTCTGCGTCTTGGCTTGAAAGTTGCCGGTCCGGAATTGGACAAAGACGGCACATTGAAACCCACCTATCCCGAAGGCTGGTGGACAGCCATGACCCTGGAATCTCCCGGCAAGGGTACATACTATCTGTCGCTGGATTACCAGTCCCGCGCCGACGGTACACCTGAGGGTGCGATCTACCTGGTAAAGGGCAGATACGAAGATGCCGCAGCGGTTGAAAAGCAACTGGTGGATGGGAATTTGCTGAAGGTCGTCAGTTTCAACAGCCGTGGCTTTGATATGATCGACAAGCAGGTGGATCTTGGCCCTGTAGATCTTGAACAGGGCGAGTATACCCTCGTCTTTAAGGCGCTGCTTCCCAGCAAGAGCGCAGGCGCGTATGTGTATGTTACCAAACTCACGGCCACCCACGAGTCCATTATGCCCCCTCCCGGTCCCAATGAGGTTATTTATGACTTTGACCTGCAGGACCGTGAAAACGGCGTTTATGAAAAACGCGTGGATCTGCAGGATGTGTGGGGCTATAAGGATTTGAACCAGCGCTACGCCAGCGGCAAGATCAATTGGAACTACTACACCAAGGATAATACCATGGGTGACACCGGTCACTGCTTTGCATCTTCTTATGGTATGTATATGTTTGCGTTGCAGGATCAGTGGATGGCGTTTAAGATCAAGTCTCCCGGCAGCGGTGTATATACTTTGACCATGAACCATGCCCGGGGCGGCAACGGCGGTACCGGCGCAGTTTACATCCTGCCCGGCAATACAAAGGACATCGCTACGGCGATGGACCCCAGTAACCGTGTAGGTAAGATCACCTTTGCCAACGAGACCGGCGATCCCAAAGTTACCGATGGCTACACCACCCAACTTGGCACTTACAATTTCAAGGCTGGCGAAGAGTATATTATGGTTATGGAAGCCTATAAGAACTCTCCGTTTAAGGCGAGAAACAGTTATATGTGGATATCCCAGTTGATCGCGCTGGAAGGTAACCACATGCGGGCACAGACCGCAACGAGAAAAATCAATTCTGTTGTTGTTGATTCCGCGCCTATTGTCCAGTTTGGTATCGGCATGTACGGCGCTGTTTCCCAGGTGAATGGGCAGGATTATTTCTACTTCCCCACAGAGGGCAAGCAGATGTTCATTTACAACTTGGACGATATGGCAAAAGTACGCAGAGTGCTCACACCGTTCACATCCTCAAAGGGTATGTGTGTGGATAAAGACGGAATGGTTTGGATGGTTGGCGATGCCCAGGTTCTGTGGCGTTATGACCCCTATACCAACACCGGCTGGACCAGCGCCAACTTTAAGACCACCGGCGGTATTGAAAACAGTTCTACTGCTCTTTACTGTACGGCAGGTTCTGACGGCAATATCTACTTTGGCACTTACACAATGGGTTATGTGGTTCGCTATAACCCTGAGACAGACAAGTTCAGCAAGGTGACCGGCGGACTGATCAATGCGGACAGTTCCTATTCCTCCGGTTTGATCGAGCGGGACGGCTATCTCTATGCCGCCATCAACGGCGACCGGAATGCAGACGGTAAGGTCACCGCTGAGTATGTTAAGATCGACATCAAGGAAGATAAGATCGTAGGCCGTGTGGATATTACCGAACTGTTTGGCCAGGATGAAGTGATGGTTCGCGGTGTCGGTATATGTGGCAAGATGCTCTTTGCAGGCGGACTCTCCATGAAGGGCTTTGTTGCCATCGATACGGAAACGATGGAACTGAAAGACTACGGTATCAGTAACCAGATCGCCATCGGTACTACCGAAGAGATCGACGGAAAGATCTACTTTATGGTCTCCGGTCAAGGTATCCGGATGTACGACGCCGCCACCGATAAGATCACCGTTCCCAATACGTCTATGGAATCTGCTGTGGCAGGTTTCCGTTGCGGCGAGACCAATGCGGTGACATTGGACCACAATCCTATGTTCCCCGGTATTTCTTATGTTACCTTTGGCGGTACCGGTATTAAGATCTATAATGTGGAAAGCGGCAACGTTTACACACCGCCGCTGATCGATGAAGAAAATGACGGTTCCGGTCAGGTCATTCGTACCATCGTTCGCGGACCTGAGGGCACAAACACCCTTTATATCGGCGGCTTTAATACGGACACTTCCGCAGTTTATGACATCACCCAGGGCAAGACGGTAAAACTCTTTGAAACAGAGGGTCAGGGCGATGCTTTGCTGTGGTATGAAGATGCGCTGTATGCCGGCAACTATCCCGGCGCCTATGTCACCCGTGTCAATCTGGACGATCCGGACCGCAATGTCGTTATGCTCAGCCTCAGTGGCGGCTACTACCAGCAGGCTCGTGTCCATGCATTGACAGCCGGCGACGGTATGCTCTTTGCCGGTTCTATTCCTGATTGGTATGGTTACGGCGGTACATTTGTTGCCATCGACCTGGAGACATTGGATCGTACAATGATCGAGCAGATGGTAGAATATCAATCCATTACCGGTCTTGTATATCACGAGGGCTATGTATACGGCACCACATCTCTTGCCGGTGGTACAGCAGCGGATGAGCCTTATAACGATACGGTTTCCGCAAAGATATTTGTCTACGATGTGGAAAAGAAGGAAAAAGTCGCAGAACTGGATCTGCGGGACCACATTTCCGGTCTGCCGAAACAATTGCCCTATGTGGATGGCATTACAGTCGATCCCAATGGCCAACTGTGGGGCGTTATCGGCGAGACAGTGTTCCAGTTCAGTTACACACCGGAAACCAAAAAGTTCCAGGTGAAAGAGGTTCTGTCCTTTGATAAGACGACCATATCCGCAGAGGGCAGATCCTGGCAGATGTGCGACTTTGACTATTTGGACGGCTATATGTATGTTGCCCTGGGTAGCAAGGGTGGTCTGCAGAAGATCAACATTGAAAACCCCTCCGAGCATTACCGGGTCAACTGCGAGACACCCAGAGACTTTATTATCGGCGAAGACGGCAATCTCTACTACGCCCTCAACACCTACGAACTGAAGATGTACCCTCTGCACATTACCGAAGAGGATTGGGCAGTTGCAGAGCCGGTGGATGCTATGATCCTGGCGCTGAAGGGTAAATCTTCCATCGAGGACAAAGAGGAGATCCTGGCAGCCAAGAATGCTTATCAGGCGTTGTCCTGGGAGCACAAAGCGCTGATCCAGAACTACGAGATTTTGGAGATCGCCACGACCGATCTGCTGGAAGCAGAGATCGATACCATTGGCGAAGTTACCCTGGAATCCGAAGAACTGATCAAGCGGTTGTTGGAGGAATACGATGCATTGCCCAGAAAGCAGCAAGGCTATGTGAAGAACTATCAGGTATTGAATGCTGCTGACTTAAAACTCCAGGAACTGATCAACCAGCGGGAGGCGGCCCGTGTCCAGAAGATTCTGGATGAGGGCATCGCTGCTTTGGGCGAGATCACGCTGGATGACGAGCCGCCGGTTAAGGGTTTGCGGGAGACCTTCGACTCCCATACATTCCTGCAGCGGCAGTTGGTGGATGTTACCGGCTTGCTTGCAGTGGAAGCCAAGATCAAGGAACTGCGCCAGGTGCGTATTGACCATTTGAAGGATCTGCTCACAAAGATCAGCGATCCTGTAACGCTGGCAGATGAGCCTGTTATTACAGAGGCAATGGAGATCTACGAGTGGATGTATATGGATGAGCGTGAGCAGGTGGACT
>JAZQBF010000244.1:0-2199 GCA_045545615.1 Faecousia sp. | reverse complement strand
GCCCCGGCAAGCGCCGGGAAGCAATTCGTCACGAACACGAATCAATGTCTTTCTTCCGTTATATCCCTCGGTAACGAAAGCAGGACAGATACCGGGCGCTATAACGGAACGAAAAACTACCGCCCATCTTCGTGCGAAACTGCCCGGGCGGGCATCCGCCCTTCCCCTATAATGCTCGGCAATGAGGACAGATACCGGGCGCTATAACGGAACGAAAAACTACCGCCCGTCTTCGTGCGAAACTGCCCGGGCGGGCATCCGCCCTTCCGCTATATCGCTCGGTAACGCACTTTTCTTCGTTGTCATTGCGAACAAGTGACCGTGGTGCTCCGCGCAGCGAATCTAAAATAACTATGATTGCCGGTGGCAATCATACCTTGATTCCGGTCACTGGTGTGGCAATCTCGACGGACAAACGCGTTCCCCCATTCTTTCACAATTTATATTTTAAACCGGGATGCTGCTGCATCCCGGGTTTTTAATTGAGAATGGAAATGAAAAATGATTTTGTTTCCCTTGTTGGAGCGATTGTCAATCGTCCTTTTACAAAACCGTAATGCCTATAGATCCTTTCGCCTCCTTTTTCCGCGCATACTCCAAAAGATTTCTTGCATTGCTGGCAGGATGCCACACATAGGCGATCAAATAATCCGCATTGTCGATCATATATCGGTTTGCCCGGAGGATCGCTAACCTGCGGGGTACTTTCTCCATACCCGGCGGATAAAAAGTGCTGTCGAATTCGGGTGGTGGTATAACCGACCGCTCTGCCGGATGATAAGGGAGCAGCATTCGCAACATAATTTGCGGATATTGCGCTTTTGCAGCAATTACCGCTTTGGCTGCCAGTCGATCAAACCCGCCATAGTTGCCCACAATGAATTCGGTGACACCATAATCTAAAATATGCCGCTTGACCGCCTCTTCCAGCGCATATAATACCTCGTCAGACGCCTCCCGATGTCCAATAAAAAAGCAACTTTTCATTTTCATATTTCACCGTCCTCTTATAACATATTTTATAACATATATTTGTTTCTCTTTTCAAGCATAAAATATGTTATGAAAGGGGTTATGTTTATGAAGAATGATAATCTAATTGTAAAAACCAAACCGCCGAAAGGCGAGGATGGTTATAAAGTTTTCTCCGTCCGCATTAAAGAGGAAACTGTCAATAAAATTGATGCTATCTCTGCGCGTACTGGTCGTAGTAGAAATGAACTGATCGGAACCTTTTTAGAATACGCTGCAGAGCGTTGCCAAATAGAGGGTGAATGATATTTGCCCCGCCTATATCGTGTAGAATTTTAAAACCGGGATGCCCCGGCGGTCGGCAGCGCCGACAAGCATTTCGTCACCAACACGAATCAATGTCTTTCTTCCGCTATATCCCTCGGTAACGCACTTTTCTTCGTTGTCATTGCGAACCAGTGACCGATGTCACTGGTGTGGCAATCTCACGCACAATGTAAAAATTTGTGTCATTCTGAGCAAGGTTGCCTTTGGCAACCGCGCCGAAGAATCTTCCCAGTGGGATCATTTCAGCAGAAAAGATCCTTCGACTCCGTAGCCTGCGTCTACTCCGCTCAGGATGACACGCATTTTCATGACAGAAAAATTTTCAATTATCCATTTTCAATTTTCAATTAATAAACCGGGATGCTGCTGCATCCCGGTTTTTTATTAAAGTGTATCTTCCTGTCCACGGTAGACTACAAATTTGCAGAACAAAAATTCCAGCACAAAGTTTAAAAGCATCGTACCAATGAGAATGATAAAATCATTGACGCCCAACGCCTCGACCCGGTCACCCAGCCAGGTGGACAGCGGCGTGAATACTAAGTAAAAGCCAAAGACCTTCGCCATTGCCACCGGCACATTGGCGGCGGACTTAAAGGTGTAGCGGCGATTCAACGTAAAGTTCCACAGAATGGACAGCACCAAAGACACCAGATAGGGGATCCAGTAGTCCTGGATAAACAGTTCCATAATGGCAAAAGAACCCACCTGGATCACACCGGCAGAGATGGAAAAGAGGGTGAATTTTATGACCTGCCATATTTCTTTTTTGTCTTTCATTTTATATTTCCTCCTTTTTTAAAAACCGCCACCACCACAGCGCCGGGGCCTGCGTGGGTGCCGATGACGCTGCCAACGGTGGTGTAACGCACCTAAGTCGGAGGCCAAGCGGGCTTAGGA
>JAZQBF010000243.1:0-11677 GCA_045545615.1 Faecousia sp. | reverse complement strand
ACGGAAAAATCGAGACGTTTACCCATATCCAAAACAAAAGATGGAAGGATTTCCGGTGATATTGCTACGGAAGAACAGTTTGATCTGTTAAAAAACTATATCTTTAAAACCCTTGGTAATTTGGTAGACGAGATCGCATCGGGTAATGTTTCACCGAATCCGTACCTTCGTGGCAACGGCTACGGTATTTGCACCTACTGCCCCTATGGGCAGATATGTCATCGTACCAATGTTACGGATTGCAGAAATTACAGATCCACTACGGCGCAAAGGTTTTGGGAGGATGTAGAAGGCGAGGTGAAAAAGAATGGCTGAGAAATTAACACCCCAGCAAAAAGCGGCAGTTATAGACCGGGGCGGTCCACTACTTGTCTCTGCCGCAGCAGGTTCCGGTAAGACAAAGGTATTGGTCGATAGATTGATCAGTTACATTCTTGACCCTGTAGACCCCGCCAATATTGATGACTTTTTGATTATCACGTACACCCATGCTGCAGCGGCTGAATTGCGGGGGAAGATCGCCGCAAAGTTAAATGAACGGATCTCCGAAAATCCTGGTAACAGACATCTCAGACAACAACTGCAACGGTTGTACCTTGCGAAAATATCAACAGTCCATTCTTTTTGCTCGGAACTTGTGAAAGAGTATGCATATCTCTTGGATGTTTCCGGAGATTTTCGTGTTGCGGATGAAAACGAGTGCCTTGAACTCCAGGCGAAAGCCATGGATACGGTGCTCACAGACGCATATACGAATTTTGCTGAGAATCCCGAGATACAAATGCTGTTCGATTCCCAAGGATTTGGGCGCGATGATGGTAAAGTTGCTGAAATTATATTGAAGACCTATACCAGCGCAAGATGTCACCTGGATCCTAACGGTTGGCTCGACTGGTGCGTTTCCTCTACAGATGTCAGCCAGATCTGCGATGCCGGTGAAACTATCTGGGGCAAGTATTTGATCGATAAATTCCGTGGCTACCTTGGCTTACAGATAGATGCGATGGTTGCCGTTACAAAAGCGGCTTCCTTGGCAGAAAATATGGAAAAGCCCTATTTGTTGCTGCAATCCACTGTTGATCAGTTACAGCAATTGTACGATCAAAACACCTGGGATGGCATTCGTGAGAAAATGGATATTGACTACGGTGTTCTGTCCTTTTCTAAAAAATGCGACGATCCGCAGTTGATAGAGCGGATTAAATGTGTCAGAAATGCTTGTAAAAAAGGTGTTTCCGACATACTTAAGGATTTTTCCGACAGCAGCGATAACATTTTGCGTGATTACGAAAAAACAGCGGTTGCCCTCCGTGGACTTGTTTTGATTACCAAGAAGTTTTCCCAGGAATACGATCGGCTGAAACGAGCACGCAGAACATTGGACTTCAGCGATTTGGAGCACAGAACCTTGGATCTGCTGAGGGGTCGCGACCGTAAAATGACTACAAAACTCGCTTTTGAGATCGGCAATAGATTTCATGAGGTCATGGTGGATGAGTATCAAGACTCGAATGCGGTTCAGGATGCCATTTTCACTGCGTTGACTGCTGAACGCGGCAATTGTTTTATGGTTGGCGATGTAAAACAATCTATCTATCAGTTCCGGTTGGCAGACCCCGGTATTTTTCTTGAAAAGTATAACAATTTTCATTCTCCTGAAAATGCCAAGTCCGGAGAGGGAAGAAAAATCTTGCTCAGCAGCAATTTCCGTTCCGGAAGTGCTGTGATCGATGCTGTAAATGATGTCTTTTACACTTGTATGTCTGAGTCGGTAGGCGGATTGCAGTATACCGATGATGAGGCGCTGAATGTAGGCATTGAACGTGTAGCGTTAAATGAACCGGAAATTGAACTGTGCGCAATTGATGTTCAGGAAGATACGTATGGGGAAGAATCCACTTATGTTGCGCAAAAGGTCCATAAACTATTGGACGGCAAGCATTATATAAGGGATAAAGATAAATTGCGTCCAATCGAACCCGGTGATATTGTGATACTATTACGTTCTCCGGGTTCCGTGGGCGGTTATTATCGACGGGCACTGTATTCTTACGGAATTTCTTGTGCTTCCGACAAAGCAACGGTCCTTCTCCAGGAAGAGGAAGTATCGACACTTATATCCCTTTTGCAAACCATCAATAATCCTTTGCAGGATATTTCTCTTGTTGCGACTATGTTAAGCCGCGTTTTTATGTTTACGGCTGACGATCTTGCCAATATCCGCGCAAAGAATAAAAAATGCAGTTTCTATGAAGCGGTTAAACGGGATAACACGCCAAAAACAATAGCATTTTTGAATACGATCAATCAATTTCGCGATCTGGCTAAGACAAGCGGAATTGTGCAACTTATTTCAAGCATACTTTCAACAACAAAGTTAGACAGCATCTACGGTGCAATGCCCGATGGCGAAACAAAAGTTGAAAACATTCACGCTTTTTGTCAGATAGCAACTGCCTTTGAAAGCAGCAACCAGAGCGGATTAAATGCATTTATCTCCCATTTGGATGTTTTGGCGGAAAACGGATATTCTTTGCCGGATGCAAGTGATCAAGCGAACTGTGTCAGAATTATGAGTATCCATAAGTCTAAGGGGTTGGAATTTCCCGTTGTGATCCTTGCGGGACTTTCCAGAGATTTTAACCGCAAAAGCGCCACAGAACAAGTCTTGTGCGATAAAGATCTGGGTATCGGCCTTTTCTGTGTGGATGTTGATAAACGCATTCGCTATCCGTCTATTGCCCGTAGGGCGATCGCTTCTAAGATCCTTGCAGAAGGTATGTCGGAAGAAATGCGCGTTTTGTATGTTGCTATGACAAGAGCAAGTGACCGGCTGATTATGACATACGCATCCAATCGTCTTGAGGCTGAATTGAATACCCTTGCTGTTCGTATGAATGAAAAGGGGAATGACCTTTTGGTGCAAGAGGCAAATTGCCCCGGTGAGTGGATTCTCTTGACCGCATTGGGCAGAACAGAATCCGGACAACTGTTTTCTTTGGTGAATGCAAGTTGCACCTCTCAGTTTAAGTCCTCTCCCTGGCTTGTTTCGGTGGAGAAAGTCGACCAAAATGCGGTATCTGCTGGTGAATTAGCATTTGACAATGTTCAAATTGCGGATGAGAATTTAGTAAGAATAAAAAATTCTCTTTCTTATCAGTATCCGCATACTTTGGCAACGGTAACACCTTCAAAACAGACAGCAACACAGTTAAAAGGTCGGCTCAAGGACGATGAGGTGTCTCAAAATACCGGTTACACAACACCTTCTTTTAGAAACTGGCGGAAACCGGAGTTTATTGAAACAACTGAGTCCGGAACGGTTTTCGGAAAATTGATCCATAAGGTTATGCAGCACATCGATATTTCTTGCTGCGGTTCTTTGACCGATATTGACAAAGATCTGAATCGGATCGTCTCCGTCGGTTATATTACCCCGGAAGAAAAGAATAAAGTAGACATAAGCAAGATTTATAAGTTCTTTTCATCCAACGTTGGTCGTAGGGCATTTTCGGCAGGGGAAATTCTGCGTGAATTTAAATTCTCGATCTTGGATGATGCAGCAAATTATGATACATCTTTAAAAGGTGAGCAGATTCTTTTGCAAGGTGTAGTAGACTGTGCCTTTATTGATGACAATGGCATTACCGTGATCGATTTTAAGACAGATCGTGTCAATAATGATAATCTGCAAAAAACCGTGGATATGTATTCTGGTCAGGTTGCCCTCTATGCTGCCGCCCTTTCAAAAATCTATAATCTGCCGATAAAGGAGAAATATATATATTTCTTCCATATTGACGATTTCGTGAAGGTATAAAATTAGCCGCAGGAAATATCCTGCGGCTGATTTTTTTATCGATAGTTCTGCTGATTCTGCTGATTTTTGTTGTTCTGTTGATTCTGCTGGTTCTGTTGATTCTGCTGGTTTTGCTTGTTTTGCTGATTATTCTTATTCTGATTCATATTAAATTTCCTCCGTTTACATACTGCGGCTATGCCGTGTAAATAGTATTGCCAATCAACTCAATTTTTATCCTTTGCTTTAAAAAGAATACTGACAAGAATACCGAAAAATATTGCAGCGGTGATTCCACCTGCAGTTGTTTTAAGACCGCCGGTAAATATGCCGATAAATCCGTCCTTATCAACAGCCTCACGCACACCTTTTGCCAGCGTATTACCAAAACCGGTAAGCGGTACAGTAGCGCCTGCTCCTGCAAAATCGATCAGCGGCTCATAGATGCCGATGCCACCAAGAATAACTCCGATCACAACATATAGAACAAGGATTCTTGCAGGCGATAGTTTTGTTTTATCAATGAGAACTTGTCCAATTACACACAGAATTCCACCAATGATAAATGCTTTTAAATAATCCATGTTAGTTCTCCTTTGCAGTGATGGAAACGGCGTGACAAATTCCGGGAATAGGCAAACCTTGCTGCACAGAGGCAGGTGAGAGAAGGGCACCGGTGCCACAGAACAGTATATTTTTCATTTTTCCGGTTTTTATATTGTCAAGCAAATAGCCGCACAATGTGATCGCGCTGCAACCGCAACCGCTTCCACCGGAGTGTACATCCTGCTTGGTATTGTCGAATACAAGTGTACCGCAATCTGTTAGTTTTCCACCGAGATTTATGCCGTCTTTTCTTGCCATTACCATCAGAAGTTCTTTACCGACCTGCCCCAGATCGCCGGTAACGATCAAATCATAATCCTCAGGTCCGGTTCTTAAATCCTCAAAATGAGTTTTAATTGTTGCAAGTGCGGCAGGTGCCATTGCTGCGCCCATATTATTTGCATCTTTGATGCATAAATCGGTTATTGTGCCAATTGTGCATGCAGTAATTTTTGGGCCTTTTCCGGATTTCTGCAATAATGCACAGCCAGATCCTGTTACAGTCCATTGAGCAAATGGTGTTCTTTGGCCGCCATACCCAAGAGGAAATCTGTATTGCCGTTCGGAGGAGGCAAAATGCGAAGATGTGAGCGCAACTACATTGTTAAAATGATTACTATCGACCATAATTGATCCAATTAACAAGGATTCTGCCATAGTTGAGCACGCACCGTACAGTCCAAGATGGGGGATGTTTTTGTTTCGTAAGGTAAAAGAAGAACCAATGCACTGGTTCAAAAGGTCACCTGAAAGTACGACCTGAATATCCGATAAATCAATTTTTGCCTTTGCGGCCATGGTTTCCAATGCGATTTGCTGCATTTTGCTTTCCGCTTGTTCCCATGTTTTTTCACCAAAATAGGTGTCACTGTTTGTATGGTCAAAATATGCAGACAGCGGACCTTCTGATTCTTTTTTGCCTGCAACACTTGCCCATGCAGATATTGTTGGTGGACTTTTTAATACAAATGTGCGCTTGCCGGATGCCATAATATCTACCTCCAATTTAAGGTAGTATGCACGAATTGTAGTTAAATTATAAAAAGGCAGCCAGCAATTTGCTGGCTGCCAATGAAGTTATTTACCTGCCAATGCTCTTTCGAGCCATACACAACCAAAGTCAAGGGCTGTGTAAAGACCTGCTTTTTCACCTTTTTTCACGATGCGGTCACGACTTTTAGCGGCGGGATCTGTCAGTTGCAACTGCACAGAAACTCTGGTAGCGATCTCAACATCGTTCACTTTTTTAGTCTCCAGAATCTGGAGCATAACAATATGTGTGTCTGCCATTGAACCGTAGTAAATCAGATTGTCTTTACGCATCAACGGGTGACCTTTGTAAGTGAGAACTTTATTTTCCTCAGACATAGCAACCTCCTATGATGTGCGTGAGGTTTTTGCCGCAGCAAAAACCTCACAGTTTTCAAGCCTTATCAAACAGATAGCAACGCACAAGATCCTGCAGCAGTTCATCTCTGTCAATTTTACAGATCATACTGCGGGCGTTGTTATAGTTGGTGATATAGGTGGGATCTTCCGTGAGAAGATAACCTACGATTTGGTTGATAGGATTGTATCCCTTTTCATTCAGGGCGTCGAACACACTACGGAGTGTACGATGCATATTTTCCTTTTCATCGCAAGGGACAGCAAATTTTATGGTATTTTTCATGGTGTTTTCCGTCATGGGAACGACCTCCTTCCAAATAATAAGAGTATTATATCCTATTTTTCTCGGGGTGTAAAGTACTGTTTTGGAAATAATTTAAAAATTTTAGCGTCTTGTTGCATTCAATTTCTCTGCAAGGTTCTTTAAAACCTTATCCATCACCTGCTCGGTGTCCGTATCAGTCAGTGTGCGGTCATCAGCGCGCATCTCCAGAGAGAAGGCAAGACTCTTCTTATTTTCCTCAATTCCTTTACCACGATAAATGTCAAACAAGACAACATTCCGCAGTAATTTTCCGGCAGAAGCCTTGATAACATCTTCCACATCTGCAACAGTAACAGTCTCATCGCAAATGATGGAAAGATCACGGGTTACAGAGGGGTATTTGGGCAGAGGAACATAGGTTGCCTCAGGAAGTTGCAGATCAAACAGAAGATCAAAATTCACTTCTGCGCAATAGACATCTGCATCAATATCATAGTTTTGCGCCACAAGGGGATGGATCTGTCCAACAAAACCCACATCCACACCGGCGATGGTGATTTTAGCGCAACGACCGGGATGGTAACTGGGATTGCTGTCAACAGCACTGTAGCGGGCAGGCTGGATGCGCAGGCCTTTAAACACTGCTTCCAATTCACCCTTGATGCTGAAGAAATCAACGCCTTCGCCGTAAGCGCCCAAAACAAGGATCTTAGGCTCGTTGGGAAGAACCTGATCTTCAACGGGAAGATAGATTTTTGCTACTTCGTAAAGTTTTGCTGCTTTATTGTGATATGCGCTGTTTCTGGAAAGAATGTCCAGCATAGAGGGCAGCGCAGTTGTGCGCATTACAGAGGTATCTTCGCCCAAGGGGTTTTGTATCTTAAGTGTTTTGCGAAGGGTAGAATCTGCGGGAATGCGAATATTATCAAAGATAGCAGGGGAGACAAAGGAATATGTGATGATCTCGCTGTAGCCGAGAGAGCGGCACAAATTGCCGGTCTTTGTTTCCATCTGCATAATGGGGGAGTAGCCGCCCTTGGTAGAGGTTTTAAATGCTGTTGTGGGGATCTCGTTGTATCCGTAGGAACGACCGACCTCTTCTGCAATATCCGCCATCAAGTTCAGATCAGGACGCCAGGAAGGTACAAGGATCTGGTCGTTATCCACCGGGATCTCAAGATAGGAAAGATACCGGACCATATCATCCTTGGAAATATCGGTGCCTAACAATGCGTTGATTTTTTCAGGTTCCAGCGCGACGGTTTTAGGTGCGGGTACATAGTTTACAATATCAATGATGCCATCCAAAACATCGCCGCATTCAAGCATTTCCACCAATTCACATGCACGCTGCACAGCAGGCACAGTCATCATAGGGTCCAGATTCTTCTCAAATTTACCGGATGCATCGGTACGCATACCCAATGCAAGGGCGGTCTGGCGGATGGAAGTGCCGTTAAAGTTGGCAGATTCGAAAACGACAGTTGTGGTGTCGTCAACAATTTCAGAATTTTCACCACCCATAATGCCTGCGAGACCGATGGCTTTGTTATCGTCTGCAATAACCAGCATACCGGGTTTGAGATTGCGGACATTTCCGTCCAAAGTGGTCAGCGTCTCGCCTTCTTCACTTCTGCGGACGATGATCTTGCCGGAACTGACATAGCGGTAGTCAAATGCGTGCATCGGCTGACCGTATTCCAGCATTACATAGTTTGTAATATCAACGATGTTGTTAATAGGCCGTACACCGTTTGCACGGAGACGATCCCGGAGCCACTTGGGTGAAGGTCCTATTTTAACATTTGCCAGCATACGCGCAGTATAGCGGCTTCACAGATCGTCATCGGGACCTTGCACATCCAGTTTGTCATACATAGAACCGGCGTTGCTGCCTTTAACAACGGGTTCGTGATGCTTCATAGGCATCTGGAATGCCGCAGCAGACTCTCTTGCAAGACCGATGATGGAGTAACAGTCGGGACGGTTGTTGGTAATTTCAAAATCCACAACCGTATCGTTATTACCGATCACAGTATTAATATCGTCACCGGGTTTGCAATCTTCTTCAATGATCCAAATACCGTCTTCAATGGCATAAGGGAAATCATTGACAGTAAGGTTCAGTTCTTTCAGGGAACAGAGCATACCGTTGGAAGGAACACCACGGAGTTTGCCCTTTGTGATATGAATGCCGCCAGGCAGCCAGGAATTGTGCATTGCAACGGGTACAAGATCGCCTTCCTTAACGTTCTGCGCGCCGGTAACGATTTGTACGGGTTCACTGCTGCCCACATTGACCTGGCAGATCCACATGTGGTCGGAGTTTTCGTGACGGACAATGGACTCCACTTTGCCCACAAGCACATTTTTAATTTCTGCGTCCAGTCGCTCGTAGGTCTCTACCTTTTGACCGAAAATGGTCATTTTTTCAACATATTCCTTATCAGAGATATGAGACAGGTCAACAAACTCTTCGTTGATCCAATTTCTGTTCAATTTCATATTCCGTCACCTCCTTAGAATTGGTTTAAGAAGCGGATATCATTATCAAAGATAAGCCGCAAGTCGTTAATTCTGGTTCTGCGCATAGCCATACGCTCAAGACCCATGCCAAAGGCAAAACCGGAGTATTTCTCAGGGTCGATACCACAGCCTTCCAAAACGGCAGGGTGTACCATACCGGCGCCCAGCAGTTCGATCCAGCCTTCGCCGTGGCAGGTAGAGCAAACATTGCCGTCGACTTCACCGGTACCGTGGCATTTGTGGCACTGCATATCCATTTCGCAACTAGGCTCGGTAAAGGGGAAGTGGTGGGGACGGAAACGCATAACAGCATCCTCACCATAAAGGCTCTTCATAAGAGTAACCAATGCGCCCTTCAGGTCTCCCATTGTGATGTTTTCATCCACAACAAGACCTTCGATCTGGTGGAACATAGGGGAGTGGGTGGCATCTGCTTCGTCCTTACGATAAACGCGTCCGGGAGCGAGAATGCAGATAGGCGGCTTTGCATTTTCCATAACACGGATCTGCATGGGACTTGTTTGTGTACGCAGAAGCACTGCATCATCGTCTGTGAAGTAGAATGTATCGGAGCGATCCCGGGAAGGATGACCTTCTTCAATGTTCAAGCGGGTAAAGTTGTAGTCTGCCAGTTCAACTTCAGGACCGTCAACGATCTGATAGCCAAGACCAACAAACAGATCTTTGATCTCCTGCAGAACTTTGTTCATAGGATGGGCATGACCCATTTCCGCGCTCTTACCGGGGATGGTAACATCGATGGCTTCTTCTTTCAGCTTTGCTTCCAGAACAGATGCGTTGATCGCTGTTTTCCGTGCTTCCAGCGTGCTTTCGATCTCGCTGCGAACGGAGTTTGCGATCTGACCCATAACAGGACGCTCCTCAGGAGAGAGTTTGCCCATCAGTTTTAAAACTGCTGTCAGTTCGCCCTTTTTGCCTAAAAATCTGACGCGCAATTCCTCTAATTGCGCAGGTGTAGTGGCAGAATTCAGCGCATCCAAAGCGGTTTGCTTGATCTGCTCTAATTGTGCTTTCATATAAATATCTCCTTCCGAAGTTATATAAAAAATAAATCCCTCATCCCACAATCGGGACGAAGGAAACCTCCGCGGTACCACCCGCAATTCGCCAAAGGCGCAACTCATAAGTGCCAACACACTCAGGATCTGTAACGGAGATCAACCGGCGAACCCTACTGTGATTTTCAGGCTGCTGCTCACGGGGGAAAGCCCAACACTGCGCGCAAAGCGGTTCACACCAACCCGCTCTCTCTGAATACGCAAATCCAGCGACAGACGACCCGATCAATGCATTTGATCAATATCTTGGTAATGATACCATACACCTGACAAAATTGCAAGTATTTTATGAAAATTCTTTCTATAAAAAAAGACCCGACATGTAGTCGGGTCTTTTGTGTGATTAGGGATTTAGACAAGCACCAGAGGATGCGAATTTGTATGTCTTGGTGCCTATCTTCAGAGAGCCAGTGACCATTGCGCCGCTACTATGGAAGTAGTACCAAGTGTTGCCTAATTTCAGCCAGCCGGTCTGCATCGCGCCGCCGCTTTGGAAATAATACCAAACATTTCCAATCTTCTGCCAGCCGGTGACCATCGCGCCGGAGGTGTTAAAGTAATACCACTTACCGGACACCTGCGCCCAACCGTTAGACATCGCACCGGAGGATTTCAGATAGTACCAGATATTGCCTTGCTTTAACCACCCGGTCTGCATTGCACCGGAGGCGTTAAAGTAATAGTATACGCCGCCGACATTTGCCCAACCGGTAGCCATTGCGCCAGAGGATTTTAGATAGTACCAGGTATTACCCTCTTTCAACCAACCGGTCTGCATTACGCCCTCGGCGTTCATATAGTACCAGACCTTGCCATCCAATACCCAGCCGGTGGCTTTTTCATTGTCTTTGTAGTAATACCATTTACTGCCGTCAGCGAGCCAACCATTACGTATCAATTTGGAACCGGCATCGATAATAGTGTCCGTTGCCTCACAGCGATCACACTTTGCCGTCTTTGTGCCATCCGCTTCGTAGGTTGCGTTGTTGTCGCTGATATAGTTTGTAAAACTGTGATCCAGTTTGGAATCAACATCCGTCTGCGTTTTCGTTTCTGTGCAACGATCGCACTTGGCGGTTTCTGTGCCGTCAGTGGTGCAGGTTGCATCGTTATTACTGACATAGTTTGTAAAACTGTGACCTAATCCTGATACTTCCTCAAATAAAATGTAATCATTACACTCCAGACAGAAGATACCCTGCTTTTCACAGTCTTTAGTGAAATACAGGATTGAATTATAATGGAATGTGGACGCATCTGTTAAATAACTGTTGGATAAAGCACCCGTGACCTGATTCCATTGATCCTTTGTACCAGCATAGCATACGTGATTAATATTGGAACAAAATACGAATGCACGATCATCAATGTAACTAACTTTATCACCGATTATAACATTTCTTAGACTTTTACAATTTTCAAACGCGCTATAACCAATGTATGTAACACCATTTCCAATGGATACGCTTCTTAGTTCTGAACAATACCTAAAGGCGTAAGCACCTATTGTTGTAACACAGTCTGGAATAATAACACTCTGTAAATCAGTACCATAGAATGCGTAATTACCGATGCAGGTAACACTGTCCGGAATTGATACATTTTGTAATCTTCCACAATTAGAGAACGCATGATCACCAATTGTTATGACACTGTTTGGTATTGTTACAGTGGTCAGATCGGTGCACCACTCAAATACTCCTTGATTGATTGAGGTAACACTGTCCGGAATTGTTACACTGGTCAATGTTCCACAACCATTGAATGCGTAGTTACCGATGTAGGTAACACTGTCCGGAATGAACACACTGGTCAACTTATTACAATGATGGAACGCGTAATTGCTGATGGAGGTAACATTGTCTGGGACATTGTAATCACCAGTTAATGCACAAGGTGCCTGAATCAAAGTTGTTTTGTCTCTATTAAACAATACGCCTTTTTCATCACTGCAATATGCGCTGTTGTTTTCATCTACCCATATTCGAGTCAAACTTGAGCAATCATAGAATG
>JAZQBF010000242.1:0-1828 GCA_045545615.1 Faecousia sp. | reverse complement strand
ACATCGTCAACCTGCAGCCAGCCGGTGCCAATGCCCAACCAGGCACCGCTACTGTCAAAGCGGTTATATTGACCGTCGATAATCGCCCAGCCGGTCACCATATATCCCTCGGTAGAGAAATAGTACCAAGTCTTGCCGATCTGTTTCCACTCACCTATCGCCATCGCGCCGGAAACCGGATCAAAGTAGATCCACAAATCGCCTTCTCCAAGCCAGCCGGTCTGCATTGCGCCGAAATTATCAAACAAATAAATTTTCGAATCGATAATATCCAATCCAGTCAACCACTTGCCTTGTGCATTTTGGTAGTACCACTTACCACCTTGCTGGACCCATTTGCCGCCGATATTGCAACGAAGTGCGGCATATAAAATTGGGCAGTCGCTTTCAGAGAAGTAATTGATCTCAATGTTCATAAAATCATTCATTGTACCAGGATAGTAGACCTGCATCAATCGATCGCAGCCAGTAAACGCATAGAAATCGATCAAGGTGATCGAATACGGCAGATGTACAGTTTGCAAATTGATGCAATCACGGAACACGCTGCGGTCAATGTAAGTCATAGAATTAGGAATTGTTACTTCATTCAACAAATGGCAACCGTTAAAAGCCGTCGTTGCCAGTTTCGTTACGCCCTGGGGAATCGCATAAGAACCAACCAGCGCGCCGGGCGCCTGACAAAGCATTGTCATATCTTTGGTGTATACAACGCCGAAACTGTCACTGCAATAAGTAGGGTGCTGCGGATCAATATCGATTCTTGTCAAATTCGGGCAGTCCATAAATGCCGAGGGACCCAGATCCGTCAGACTTGCAGGGATATACACATCGGTCAAGCCGCTCTTGCTGAACGCACCAGACACCAACTGTGTAACAGTCTCAGGAATTTCGATTTGCGTTAATCCTGTACAACCGTAAAATGTTCCAGAATAAATATGTGTAACATTCTTTGGAATGGTGATCTGCGTTAAAGATATGCAATCACGGAACGCACTGCCACCGACACTTGTAACATAATCCCCCAAAGGAACCTGAACCAATTTCCCACAGCCAGAGAACGCAGAATTGCCAATCTCTTCTAAAAACTCGCCGCCTTTTACGCGTTCCAGACTTGTACAGTCCGCAAAAGCATTCTCTCCGATTCTTTTAATTCCCGTGCCTAAAGTAATCTCCACTAATTTTGTACAGCCGAAGAACATACTGTCAGCAATTTCTGTAACACCATTGCCGATCTGCACCTGTTCCAAACTGTCGCAATCGGCAAAGACCACCTCACCCAAAGATGTAACACTATCCGGAATTACAATGGTTTTCAGTTTGTTGCAACTTCTGAAGACGCCTGCTTCGAGAGTCTCCACACCAGAACCCAAATGTACCGCAGTCAACTGATTTGCAGGCAAAGTATCGCCCGCAGGCGTAGGCACACTACTGACAGCAAAAGCAAAACTGCCAATGGTTTTTACACTATCCGGAACAGTAATAGATGTCAGTTTAGTACAAAACTCAAAAGCATAAGAACCGATCGTTGTAACCGGATAACCTTCAATAGTATCAGGAATCACCAAATCGCCGGTTGCAGAAGTGTCACAATCCGTGATAGTGACTTCGTCATTTGTTATTGTATAACTCAGCACATCTTCCGTGGCTGCCTCCGCTTTTGGGGTCAGCGCTACAGTGCAGGCACTCACCAACGCCAGCACCAACAAAAATAGGGTTTGTCTTTTGAAAGTTTTCATGTATAACTCCTTTCTATGTCATCGATCCTCATTATGAATAAATCCCACACAATTACAAGCCTCACAAAGCCCATCAATGTATGCGAAGA
>JAZQBF010000241.1:0-2219 GCA_045545615.1 Faecousia sp. | reverse complement strand
ACCGTCTTTTTTGATAGTACCTAAGTGCTTGCCTTCATAGACCCAGTTGAGTGTGCCGTCTGTATACAGACCCTCAAAAAGATCCCGGTTGTCTGCGTTGTCCACAGACAGATCGCCTAAAGTCATTTGGCTGGCGTAGGTACTCCGGACAGCAAAGTCATACACGACTTGTGCCGGCGTGCCGCTGCCGCCTTGATCGCCCACAGCAAAAATGGACGCAGGAACGGCTGAAACAGTTAAAATAACTGCCAGCAGCAAGGCCAATCCTCGTTTGAAAGAATGCTTCATACTTTTTCCCCCTATGCAATGTTAAAAACTAAAAATTACAACATAAATTATATCATTTATTTATAATGCATGTCAATGAAAAAGAGGACAAAACACATTTAAAAAAGTGAATAATTCAACAAAAAAAGTGAACAATTCAACAAATTTAATCAGGTTCGGTCATTCTATATTATAAGAAATATAGCGCTATACTGCAAGCAACAAAATGCGAATCATTGGACAAATTCTGCGGTAGTTAGATCGCAACACCCAGGTCCGGCGTGTCCCGGAAGATAACGGATGCATCGTTGCAGCCGACGGTTTCAAAAACGATGATCTCGTTTTCGCCCGCTTTTAAGATGGGCGCAGGGACATAAAGCGTTTTCTGAGGACCGGCGGGGTTAAAGTAACGGCCCAGGTTAAAGCCGTTGACGATCACGATACCCTTGGTAAAACCGGGCAGTTCGATAAATGTGTCGCAAGGTGCGCCGTCAATGGTAAGTGTACCTTTGAAAAAGGCGGGGGTATTGGGGACAGCGCCCTCCTGCCAGGCAAGACCGGACAAGTCTTCCATGCTCAGGCAGTAGTGATCCCAGCCAAAGTGGAAGCGCCGCTCAATGCGGATACCGCCTACGATGCCTTTTTGGTCAAAGAGTTTCGGTCCGTAGTTTACTCTGCCCATATTCTCCACCAAAATGTCCAGCCGGACTTTTTCGCCGGTGGCAAGGGCAATTTTTACTTCATCCTCCCGCTGGGAACGCTCCCGCAGACCCACCAGTTTGCCGTCCAGGAAAATGTGCGCCCGGTCGTGGAGATGGGTAAAGACCAGGTCACCCTCTTCGAAAGGACCTTCCAAAGTGGTGGAATACACAATGTAGCCGAAATCCTGGTCCAACTGTTCCATGGTCTGGGGGTATGCGTGGTGAACAGGCTGGGAAAGGGCAGAAAGATTATCAAGCAGCGGGGCAAAAGCAGTGAGTTCTACCTTGCCATAAGCGGCTTTGGGGGAATTCTTCACTTCGATCGCCGGGGGCTCTTTGCCTGTGTTTGCGGCGATGGCTTTTTGGATGGCATAGTAGCCCTCTGTCAAGTCGCCTGCTTCACTTAAGGGCGCGCCATAGTCATAACTGGTGATGGTGGGGGCGTAGCCGTCCTGGTGGTTAGCGCCATTGGTAAAACCAAAGTTCGTGCCGCCGTGGAACATATATAAGTTGAAAGAACTGTTGGCGCGGAAAAATTCGTCGATCATATCGGCAATTTCCGTGGTTTTCTGCTTATGGTGTTGAGAATACCAGTGGTCAAACCAGCCACCCCAGAATTCGCCGCACATTAAAGGCTGATGGGGTTTAAAATTATGGAGTTTTCCCAGTTTTTCCGTTACGCCGCCGCCAAAGTTGCCCACAGCCAGCAGTTCCGGCAGTGTGCCGCCGGAGAGCATCGCCAAAAGGGTGCCGTCGGAGGTAAAGAGGGTGCAGTCAATGCCGTTGTCCCGGTAAAGTTGAGCCACTTTCCGCAGATAAGTTTTATCGTCGCCGTAACTGCCGTACTCGTTTTCCACCTGCATCATAATGACTTTGCCGCCGTTGGTACAGAGGTGGGGGCGAATACGGTCGAACAGTTGCTTGTAGTAGGGGGTCACTTTCTCCAAATACAGCGGGTCATCGCACCGCAGAGCAATGTTCGGATATTTCAAAAGCCAGGAGGGCAGACCGCCAAACTCCCATTCTGCGCAGATATAAGGACCGGGACGGATGATTACATTCAAGTCCAGTTCTTCCGCTATGGAAATAAACCGCCCAATATCCAGCATACCGGAAAAGTCAAACTGACCCTCTTTTCGCTCATGAAGATTACAGCAGGTGTATGTTTCAACGGTGTTAAAGCCACAGGCTTTCAACTTCAAAAGCCGGTCACGCCAATATTCCGGTACGGTGCGGAAATAGTGGATGGCG
>JAZQBF010000240.1:0-8079 GCA_045545615.1 Faecousia sp. | reverse complement strand
AATATGAATTTCCTAATCCAGGAATAGATGCCAAAACCTGACATAACCGCGAATAAAACAGCAATTGCTGTAGTTTTATAATCACGCTCAGATATTGAATTGAAAAAAAGCCAAATGGAAAAAACAGCATAAAACAAGAAGAGTATTATTGCTGCCATACTTCGAATCGAATCCCAGGGTATTACAATGGGTTTCACCTTTTTTGACAATATAAGGCTACTTCTGATAATAATGAAAACGGATATTGGCAAAAGAATAAGATTGGGCAGATAGGCTATAATGCCATCTTCCAACTGATTCAATATTCCGCCTATTGATACCAGCAACAAAAACGAAAAGATCACAATTAAAACAATTTTTTGGCTTTTAATCCTTTTAGGCAATGCCGTTTGGTCGTTTTTCATTTTTTCTCCTCCTGCTGACCGCAAATCCAGTTGCGTTTTTTATCTAACTATCATAACATAAATCATTTTAAATTGCTATGGTATCTTTATCAGAATTATATTGACATCATCAATACATCGTGTTACGATGTATTGTGTAATAGGAGGTATGATATGGACATTCAGTTGAAGCGGGGGCTTTTGGATGTGTGCGTTTTAGCCGCCATCAAAAGCGAAGATTCTTACGGCTATAAGATCATAAAAGATATGAAACCATATATTGAACTTTCTGAGTCCACCTTATACACCATTTTAAAGCGGTTGGAAATGGCAAATATGCTCACCGTTCGCACAGCGGAACACGGCGGCAGACTCAGAAAATACTACCGCATTACCGATGGCGGCATCGCCCGGATCGAAGAATTTAAAGAGGATTGGAAAGAGATCCTTTCTATCTATCAGTTTGTAACAAAGGAGGATGGCGGCAATGACTAAATTACAGTTTTTGTTTGCATTACGGGATCGGTTAGCCGGTCTGCCCCAAAATGATATAGAAGAACGGCTGCGCTTTTACAGCGAAATGATCGAAGACCGTATGGAAGAAGGTCTTTCGGAAGAAGATGCGGTGGCAGCGGTTGGATCTGTTGACCAGATCGCCGCCCAAGCATCCGCAGACATTCCCACCCCCAAACAGGCCGCGGCGAAACGGCGGTTTAAGGCGTGGGAGATCGTGCTTTTGGTCCTTGGCGCTCCTATATGGCTTTCCTTATTGATTGCTGTCGGCGCGGTGGCGCTCTCCCTTTATGTATCCGTGTGGGCGGTGGTGATCTCTCTGTGGGCTGTGTTTGCCTCTGTTGCCGCCTGCGCATTTGGCGGCGTGGTCGGCGGCGCGATCTTAATCATCGGCAAGTATCCTGCCCAGGGGTTTGCCCTGATCGGTGCAGGTATTGTGTGCGCAGGTCTTTCCATTTTATTCTTCTTTGGATGCAAATACATTACAAAAGGCTTGGTATTCCTTACCAAGGGTATTTTTAAAAGGAGGGCCGCAAAATGAAGCCAAGATTCTGGATTATGATCGGCATATTACTTGTGGTGGCAGGCTGTATTCTGTTTTGCGGTGTGATGACATCCCTTAACTGGGATTTTACAAAACTGGCAACTACCAACTATGAGACCAATGAATACACCATTTCCGAATCCTATCAAAGCATCTCCATCGTAACGAACACAGCGGATATTGCGCTCATTCCTACGGATAACGCCCAAACCCGGGTCGTATGCCACGAGGAGGAAAATATGAAACACGCCGTAACGGTTAAAGAGGGCGTGCTCACCGTTCAGGTGGAAGATACGCGGCAATGGTATGGGCATATCGGCATCGGTTTCAGCATACCGAAAGTCACCGTATATCTGCCCTACCAAGAATACAACGCCCTTTCCGTAGAATCTGACACCGGCAGTATTCAAGTAGAAAATTTTGATGCCCAAAAGATCGATCTTTCTGTTACCACCGGAAAAATCGTTTTGAATAACACCGTCTGCAACGAAGATGTAACCATACAGGTGACCACCGGAAAGGCAGAAATAGACCAACTGCAATGCAAAGTATTGCGCACCGAAGGCGACACCGGCGACGCCATTTTGAAAAATGTCATCGCAACAGAGGCGTTTTTTATAGAGCGGTCCACCGGCGATGTGAAATTTGAAAGTTGTGATGCCGGGGAGATCTCTGTGGAAACCGACACCGGCAATGTTACCGGCAATTTGCTCACAGATAAAGTGTTCATTACGGAAACCGACACCGGCAAAATCGATGTTCCAAAGACCGCATCCGGCGGCAGATGTGAAATCACCACAGACACCGGTGATATTAAAATCACTGTTTCTTAATTTTCTTGTATTTAGTTTCCCTCTACGCTACAATAAAAGCATCCCAGATTAAAAGGAGTGTTATTATGGAAAAAATCCTCAGTTTTCTCGGCACATTGACCCTTGGCACCGTCTTGCCGGTACTTTTCATTCTGGTTGTCGGCATTTTGGCAATACGGATCATTATGAAGATCGTAGATGCCGCGCTGAGCAGGACCAAACTGGACCCCGTCGCCCACAAGTTGATCAAATCCCTGCTGCAGACGGTTTTGTATGTTCTGCTGGGTCTGATGGTCGCTTCCCGGCTGGGCATTGATGTGACCGGCGTCGTTGCATTGGCAAGCGTGCTGACTTTGGCAATTTCCCTTTCCGTACAAAGCGCCCTGACCAATGTGATCAGCGGATTTACGCTGCTTTACACCAAACCTTTTGTTGCCGGTGACTATGTGGAGATCGCCGGTCAGTCCGGCACCGTACAGACCATCAATCTGACTTACACCAAACTGACCACGCCCGACAACAAGATTGTTTCCATCCCCAACAGCGCCGTTACTTCTGCGGAGATTGTAAACTACACAACAATGGGCACACGCCGTGTGGACACTACCGTTGGTGTATCCTATGATTGCCCTGTTGACGATGTTTTAGAGGCTTTGTGCACCGCTGCGCAGATTGACACCGTATTTGCAGACCCTGCGCCCTTTGCCGCACTGAAAAGTTACGGCGACAGCACTATAAACTATGTATTGCAGGTGTGGTGCAAAGGAGAAGACTACTGGACAACTACTTTTGAAATCAACAAAAATATCAAGGCTGTATTTGAGGCGAAAAATATTTGTATGACCTATCCCCACATCAATGTACATCTGGATAAATAAATTACGGGCAGGAACAAAAGTTCCTGCCCTTAGTTTACGCATTATCCAGGCATTCCTGCCGCCAGTTAAGAAAATCTTCTTTAAACCATTTCTCCGGTCTTGTGATAAATTCTTCAAAATAGGTATCGCAGCATTCTTTTGCGTTGACGCACAGCAATTTGGCGTTGCCGCAGGTGGTCTCCTGCAGCAGTCCCTTTTCCCGAAGGACGGGTACCATTTCCTCTGCGTCAAAACCGGGCCAAATGCCGGGCTTTCCAAACCCGTAAAGCCGATCCTTCAGTTCCTGCGCCTTGACCGGATCTTTCACCATTGCGGAGTAATGCTCCACAAGGCGCAGTTCCACCGTATGCTTGATTGTATTTTTCCGCATACTTACACCGATAAACACGATTTTGCCGTTCATTCGGTAAAGTTTTTCCCACGGAGAGGACTCCGACATTGCCCACTCACCAAACAGACACAGCGGACGCGGACCATAACCGCAATGCTCTTTTGTCAGTTCATAGGCCATTTTACCTCTTGCCGCCACGGAGTGGGTAGCCTCGTCAGAACGGTAAACATACATCTGTTTACGAAAATACTCGGTCAGATAGCCAACATCGCTGGGCTTATCCATATACCAGGTTTTGTAGGAATTAAGAAAATCCACCTGGCAAAGGGTGGGCATAGCCAGTGTGCCCTCTTTCCCCAAAACTTCCTCAAAAGCATCGATTACCGTTTGGGCGCCGCCGTCTACATATCCAAAACTCTTCAAAGACGAGTGGACAATACAAAGATCCCCTTCCTGCAAACCTAACCGGCGCAGGGATCGTTTAATATCTTCCTTTGTTACAACTGTAGGCTCCATAGTTATACCCCCATTAATGCCGCCGATAATTAGGCAGTTCTATAGACAGCATATACTCCATTTGTCTCAGTTTCCACCGGATTGCCGCCTCATCGCAGGTATAACCCATAGACGGCTCATAACCGATAGCAGAATCCTTTTGCACCAGCGGAATGGTCTTTTCGGCGTTTTTGATTTCCCGCCGGGCCAGGCGTTCAATTTGATCTGCCAGTTTTTCCAGTTTCTCCCAAGAATCCGCCAGCATCAATTTTTCCTTGAGGATGGAAAATTCCTTGGTATGGATAGCGGTAATATGGCAACGATACAAAAATTCCACCAAGTTGATCAGTTTGTCCAGTTCCACGGTGCGCTTGCGGATCGTTTTTAAAATACGCAGACCTTCCAGATTCAAGTCTCTCGCCTTTTTTAATCGTTTTATTTCATCCAGGCGACGCAGGCTATAGGGATCTTGCCGCGGGGTATCCTCATGGTGCAGCGTTGTGCGGCAAATGATATTGCCCCAAAGGGAATCCGGATCACTGGGTTTGTTCAGAATTTGTTGCAGACACAGGGGAAATGCGGGGCCGATCCGGTACGGACCATACTGGTTTTCCGAACTGGGTACGATCCATTTGATTGACTCATTCACAATTTTTAATCCCTTAAGCAATGTATCCGCTGCCTCACCGGCAATATTTTTCGCCCAGGTGTTTATGTATGTGTCAAAGTCACAGCCGTTTTCCGTAAATGCATTTTTAGCCTGCATGGAAATAAAAGATGGGGCAAAACCGTAATGATGCGATTCCATCAATCCGCAAAGGCCGTATGTTTCCTTCGCTTTCAGCAATTCCTGATGCAGCGCATTCCATTGCCAGGGGTAAGGTTCGTAAGGCGCAACACCGAAATCCCAGGTGCGGCCTGCGGTATTGGCCATAGAGTAAAGACGGATATTCCGTTTCTTTGCTGCGGCCGCTTCCTGCTGAAAATAGGTGCTGGGCCCGGGCAGCAACAAGCTATAGTCCCGGATCACTGCCTTGGTAGTGCCTAAATTTAAAGGATGATTGTGATTGAAGGTGACCAGAAGCGTAATGCCTTCCGGCAAGGACTCGATAAACTTTACCCGTTTATCCTCCGGCGCTCTGCCGAAATTATAAGTCCAAAATATCACCTCAGCCTCCGGAGATGCCTCGTGGATACAATCGCGGACCATACAGATCCATTCCGGATAGTCTACACACGGCCACCATCCGGGACGCATTTTACCGGTGGGAATGCCTTCCACAGACAGTTCGTGGGTCACATCCGGATCCCGGCTGGGAAAATCACAGGATTCACCCACAAATACAATACCCTTTAAACCGGATACCTCACGAAAGATTTGCGCATAGGCATTGGAATAACTTTCCTTCGCATTCTCCTCAGAGGGATGGACATAGTTTTTCATATAGCTATAGATGTACACATCGATGCCATAACAGGCAGCTCTGCGAACCAGATCGTTAAAGTCGTACTCCCGGTTCTTATAGGCGGCGTGATGGGGATCCCGGGCAAAAACCAGAATCGCATCATAGCCGTGGTGGGCGCAGACGTTTAAGTAATCATCCGGAAATGCATCCACATCCAAAGCAGAATGGACCATACGGGGTGAAAACACCGGCTTTTGGGTGACTGTTCCCTTTTTCAGGAAAGGTGCCCGGCGCATATTCATCCGGTCTTCCAGGCTGTAAAATGCCTGGGCAATGCCCCGCTGGTCATAGGCTTCGATTTGAACGCCTTGATCTACTGTAACGGTTCTGCCCATATAGCCGAGGGTGCCGCCAATGGTTGCAGAGATATCTCCGTCTCCATCCGTCAGGACAGCCGTAATACCAAAGGCTGTGCGCAAGTAACCCGCAAAGTCTTTCGCGGCAATTTTACCCACCTCCTCCAAATTACGGGTGCTGATGGTAATGCCGTCGGCAATCACCAGCTCGTCCGGATCCGGCGTGCGATCCTTAGAGCCGTAAATTCGTTTGTGGGGCTCACAGTAGTTTTTCCGAAATGTGTATTTTTCTTCTAACCTTTTCATACTAAGCACATATGATAAAAATCGCAAGGCAGATTTTTATCATATCTCCTTTCTGTAGTATATAGACATTATACAATATTGTAACCGATATGTTAATAGCAATTATTGCATAACACCTTACAATATCTACACTAACAAAATCATAACCACCAGCCGGAGGGTTTGTCTTAGAATGGGGAGACAGCGGATATTCCTCTGCCTCCATTATTGGATTATTTTGCTCCCAGTGCGGTTACGTATGCGTCTGCTGCATCACCGTAACGCATGACCGCATCTATCAGGTTGGTCAAAGCAGCATCACTGCCGCCATGCTTGCTTGCTGCATAAGATTCCACAGAGTAGGTCAGCGTTTTGCTTGCCGGCACTCCATCCTTGTACACTGTCATATATACTGGTTCACGCATGGTATGTATGGGCAACTCGTTGATGATAAGTTTATACCGATTCTCTTTTCCTGCAGGAACAAAAATCTGTTCCTCCGCATCGGGATCTACAACACAGTCGTAATTAAATTCGAGTTCGCCGCAGTTGACCTTCACGCTCAGACCTTCCAGGTTTGCTGCCTCGATCGTTACCGCCATCGTCACTGCATCTTCTAAAATCAAGGCGCTGCTCTTCCAGGTTGCCAGCGGTGCTTCCACTTCTCCGGTGATCGCACTATGGCTTACATAGCCACCGACAGTTGTGCTGCCCCAGTTCTTCTGCTCTTCTGTCAGACCTGCATTTACCAATGCATCGGTCTTGTAGCCGGTATACAACTGTGCTGCTGCGCCATAGTTCAGCAGGTCTACCAGCAGCGTGCGGAACTCCACATTACTTGCTGCAGCCGGAAGTTGTCTGGTACAGTACTGCAATACGCTGTATTCTATCGTTTTACTTGTGTAATCCTTACCGTTGTACTTTGCGTGCAATGTTGCCGTGATGGTGTTACCAAACAGATCCGGTGCCAGTTCATTAAAGTCAAATACATAGTGCTCTTCAGTCTGTCTGTACTCCGTAATGGTAACCGTTTCAAGTTCGTAATCTCTGTTGACATATGTGAACACTGCATACAAATCCGTGTAGCCGTATGTATCGAGTGTTGCCCGGGAAACCTTGAAGTTTACCTGAACATTACTCATCAATGTCAACGTTGCGCTGGAGAATCTCAGTGTCTGAGGTATTACTTCCGTCTTCTGTTCGCCGCAGGCCGTACAAGTATAGGTCATAATACCAGTGGTCTCATTGGTTGCTTCTGTTGTTACTTCGCCTTCGTTCCAACTGTGTTCCTGGGTGTAGACTATCTCCATTTCCACAGTTGCGGAAGTATAGCCAAAGCGAATCGTTACAGAAGCAGTATCCGTATCTGTATTCACCACAATGTCATCCACAGCAAAGTCCGCAGGCAATGCTGCCAAAACCGCTGTGCGAATTTGTTTGCTGTATGTATCCGCATTGCCCGAATCCAAAGTCAAGGACATTGCGTTTAGGGTTTCGCTTGCCGCAACAGTGGGATCTTGCGTATATCCCTCGACGTTCGTGACCGCAAGGCTTCCGTTCTTCCACCCGTTCACCGCAGCAAAAACCGCTTTCTGGGCGATCTCTGTGTATTCCTTTGGAAGTTTTCCCACAGACTCGGTAATCCGGATATCCGGCAATACATAACCCTCTGCCCGCATATCCGCAGGAATCATGGTCTCCGCAAAGGTTAAAGATGCGATATAGCGACCAACATTGAGAGACAGGTGACCAGTGTCTCGCTGCAGACCGATCTGGACATCGTCCTCAAGATCAAATTCTTCGGATTCTGTGTTGTATTGCAGTAATGACAGATAGGTTGTGCGTGCGTTCTGGATGGATAGACCTACCGGGATAATGGTTTTGAATTGGTTGCCGCTTTCCGTTCCTACATACGCCAACACCTGCGGCATGAATGCTGCAGACTCGTTATATTCACTGAGACCAGTATTCAGTTCAGTGACCATACTCCGCGCCCAGTGCATATACAAATAGACATCTGCATCGGAGGCATATTGGGCTACATGATCCAGCATATACGCAGCAGCAATTTCAAAA
>JAZQBF010000239.1:0-4269 GCA_045545615.1 Faecousia sp. | reverse complement strand
TCTTCCTAAGACCGCTTGGCCTCCGACTTTTAAGACGATGGGTGATTAAGTGCGGTTGCACCCCCTTGACCTAAAAATGCACCCCCTAAAATGACTTTGCACCCCCTAAACCTAAAAGGGGGGCATTTGTATTAAAAATAGGGTTAGTTCCCAGAAAACGACAGATTCCGACAGGAATCTGTCGTTTTCAGTTATATTCGCCTTACGGCGAGTTATATTTGCTGCGCCAGTTATATTTGCTTCGCAAGTGATATTGGGCTTCGCCCAGTTTTGGAGGCGAATATAATATCACTGAAACCGCAGGTTTCAATACCACTTTCTCGAAGAGAAAATATCACTCCGTCGTAGACGGAATATCACTTAAAACTAACGGTTATGTAAGAGTTCAAAGTCATATACAAAACTGTCGAAAATATCTTTTTATAGTCCTTACACATCTAAAGACACCATTGAAATCTGAACGCTCAAGTTCAGACCCAATGGTGTTTTTATTATAAAACCCAGTATTTATGCGGCTTTTCGAGGTCGCATTTTCTTTTTGTCAGCTGGACTAAAAACAGAAATTCTTAAATTTTGCAATTAGAAGATTAAAAAACAAACCTTTTCGCACCCATCAGTCTATCTGCACGTGTCTTATAAACCCGCGTCCTTCAAGGCAGATTCCTCTTGGGTTATTTCTTCTGCCCATTGGGGCAACTTCTCGAATACATAAGGCCTGCTTTTGAAAGAAAAAGATATTCTGCAGGAGAATAGCATCGGCGCGGTGTGTTCATCTTTTGCGCCGTACTTGTGGTCGCCTAACAGCGGAAATCCACGGCTGGCAAACTGCACCCGGATCTGATGGCTTCTGCCGGTATGCAACCGTACCCGTACAAGGGCGGGATCGCCCTCTGTCAAACGGCTAAATTCCAACCGGGCAGATTTTACGCCTTTTCGTTCCCGCTTTACCACAAAAACTTTATTCCTGCGGCTGTCCTTGAACAGAAGATCTTGCCAATCGCCGGACTGGGGCGGTGTGCCGTGGACCAGCGCCACATATTCTTTTACCATTCTGTTTTCCCGGATTTCCTCAGAAAGGGCGGCAGCGGCAAACTTTGTCCGGGCATAGACCATCACACCGCCTACATTTTTATCCAATCGGTGCAGAGGGAACACATCACCGCCGATATCTTTCTGAATCTTCGCAGGCACTTCTTTCTCAGAATCCAAGCCTACCGGCTTGACACAAACTATAAGGTCCTTATCGGAATAAAGAATCTCCACAGCAACACCTCCTTTGCGTTTTTATGATTATAGCAGAAAACGCCCCCTTTGGAAAGGGGGCGTTGTTCATTAAATGTGACCGGGGCCCATCATTTCCGCAGACCAGCCGGTTTTTTCGAATACGCCGTCAGCAAAGCATACCTTCCGGGATACCTTGGCGGCGTGCATCCGCACAGCCTTGCCGGGATAGTGGACAGAGTAGCCGGGGTAGATGTTGGATGTGCCCTTCCAAAGGGCAGCGCCCATATAGAGGCTGAAGCAGTAGGCATTGTAGAACATTGTGTGCCAGGTGGTCTGCATCACGCCCATCAGGTTTTCACCTACAGCGGTATCCAGCGCGGCAACCATATTGTCCATATCGTCCCAGGGACAGCACAGCACCTGGAAGCCCTGCTTTTTAAAGAATACAGAACTCTGCCAGGGGGCGACTTTTGCCCGGTAATGCCAGTCGGCAATGACCAGATCCCGGCTGAGTTTCTCCAGCATCACCTTGGCTACGTTGGGCTCGCCGGTGCAGGAATAGTCACCCAAGGCGGTAGCGCCGGTGTCATGCTTGGCGTAATCCTCTTTTAAGAGCATCATATCGCCCCAAATAATGCCTCTGCGACCCTCGGCGGCCAATTCAGCCTGGATGCGGTTTAGGAAGCCACAAAGAGCGATGCCGTTTTCTGCCTCGTTGTGCAGGGTGTACGCCTCGTCACAGCCAAGATGGAAGTAACTGCCTTCACCGCAAAGATCGATCAACTCTCTGCGGATGTTTTTTAGCAGGGCGTAAACTTCTTCACTCTTAAAATCCCATACCCAGCCGTCAAAATCAAATAGGTATTCCAGAGCAGGATTCTGGTCCAGAACAACGTGTTTGCCGTTGCGGTCACGGCAGGCGGCGGCGTGACCCAAGTGGTTAAACATGGGGATCACTTCCATACCAAGGGCGTTTGCCTCCCGCACAAAGGTGCGAACCTGATCTTTGGTAAAGGAATGATTTTTCCAACCCAGTTCTTTCATACAGTCAAACTGATAAGTACCCCAGAACTCCAACACGATATGGGAGTACTTTTCTACGCCGTAGGAGCGGATGTACTTGATCACATCGTCATAAGTGGTCTCGGGGAACAGACACAGATGGACGCTGCGGAACTGTACTGCCGGCTTGTCCTCTGCGCAGCCGCAGGGGATCTGAAATTTCTTATCCTCACGGGATTGGGTGATGCCGGCAAGAACGGTGACAAAACCCCGCATGGTGCAGTTAAAGTCTTTGCCGCTGATATATACGCCCTTGTCGGTGGTGTTGATCACATATTCCCCGTCCGTCAAAGGGACGGGAGTGGCTTCGCCAAAGGTAGCCACACAGCAAGAATCGCTGTTGCCAATAGCGAAGTCCACGCCGTAGGCATAGCCGTGGAGCAGTTCGCTGATCAGATGCCGGTCGGCTTTTGCCGGCAGGGTTACGGCGCAGCCGCTTTCCAATTTGAAGAAATCCATAGTTTCCCTCCAAAGTTTTTCTTTATTGTACCATTGGAAGATGTGGGAAACAACCGTAAAAATCCACATAAAAAGTGGACTTTTCACAATATATGCGTTATAATACCTTTCAAGGATGTGATGCTATGACTACGAAAGAATATCATAAAAGATCGCCTATCGTGATCTTTTTAAGTTATTTTAAAAACCACATAGGGCTGTTTCTTGCGGATATGCTCTGCGCAATTATTATTGCGGGCATCGATTTGGCGTTTCCGCTGATCACCCGCCACGCGCTGTATGAGATGTTGCCCAACCAAATGTTCCGTACATTTTTTATTGTTATTGGCGCTTTGGTCGCGTGTTATTTGCTCCGGGCGGTGCTGAACTATATCGTCACCTATTTCGGCCATATTTTCGGTGTCCGTGTGGAAGCGGATATTCGGGCAGATCTGTTCCGACACATGCAGGAACTGGGCTATGACTTTTACAATAAGAACCGTACCGGTACATTGATGAGCCGCCTGACTTCCGATCTGTTTGAACTGACGGAACTTGCCCACCACGGTCCGGAAGATCTGATCACCTCTGCAATTACCATTTTGGGCGCATTGGTGGTTATGGCTACCATCCAGTGGCGTTTGGCGCTGGTGGTTGGTTTGATGATCCCCACATTTTTGGTGATCGTAATGCTGATGCGCAGCAGTATGGGCAAGGCATCCGCCGGTGTTAAACAGCGTATCGGTCACATCAATACGGAGATCGAAACCAGCCTTTCCGGTATCCGTACCGCCAAGGCTTTCGGCAATGAAAAGATCGAAAACGCCCGCTTTACTGCCGCCAATGAGAAATTCAAGGTGGCAAAACGGGAGTTCTATATGGCAATGGCGCGGTTTATGAGTTCTATGGAATTTTTGCTGTGCAGTTTGAATGTGGCGATCATCGGTTACGGCGGCTACCTGATTATGAAAAATCAGATGGACTACCGGGACTTGGTTACATTTACGCTGTATATTACCGCATTTGTGAATCCTATGCGAAAACTTGCCACCTTTGCAGAACTGTTTGCCAACGGCTTTGCCGGTCTCAAGCGCTTTGTGGATTTGATGCGTACCGAGCCTACTTTGCAGGATAAAGCAGATGCAAAACCTCTTGCAGATGTAAAGGGCGAGATCCAGGTGAATGATGTGTCCTTCGCCTATGAAGGCGACCTTGCGGTGCTGCAAAATGTAAACTTACACATCAAACCCGGTGAAACAGTGGCGATCGTCGGTCCTTCAGGCGGCGGAAAGACCACGTTATGTCAACTGATCCCCAGATTTTATGATGTTTCCAGCGGCAGTATTACCATTGACGGGCAAGATTTGCGGGATGTGACCCAGCGGTCTATCCACGAAAATATCGGCATCGTTCAGCAGGATGTTTTCCTTTTTGCGGATACGATTTTTGAAAATATCCGCTACGGTAAACCGGATGCCACAGAGGAAGAGGTGATCGCCGCGGCGAAGAAAGCGGAGATCTATGAAGATATTTTGGCAATGCCCG
>JAZQBF010000238.1:0-17895 GCA_045545615.1 Faecousia sp. | reverse complement strand
CCTTCCACAGCACTTTGCCGGCACCAAAAAGAGAGGATACGTATTCTAGGTTGTCAGCGTCTTCCACGTTGAAGTCGCCGGCAGACAGTTTCAGATCATACCAACTCTTCAGGTCGAAATCGTAGCCTGCGGCAGGGGGTTCGGGAGGGGGAGGAGGCGCTGCCGCTACCAGAGACATATCGCTGAGATAGAGGTTCTGGGTGCTCAGACCGTCGGCTCTGCCAGCCTGATAGACCGTGTTGTCCATCTGCAACACCAGGATATACTCTTTGCCCTCTTCAAAGGTGTGGTTGCCTAAGTAGGCGGCAGGGTTTTCCGTGGTGGGAGCGAAGTTTTCGATTTGGTTGTCTTTTACCAGCAGATCGTTGATACCGGTGCTGCCGGTGACCAGGGCTGCATCAAACAGATATGCCTTGGTCCACAAAGAGTGCTTCTGCACTTCGCCGGAGGTAACGGTGAAGGTGTTGACAGTCAGGTCATAAGTGCCGCTGCCGGGGGATTTCAGCCGAATGGCATACCACCAGTTATAGCCGGTGGTGTTCACCTGCACGCCGTTGCCCTTGCTATAGTAGTTCTTGGAAAAACTTGTTACAGGGTCGCCGGAGTTGTCTGCTTTTTTGTTGCCGTTTTGTTTGGCTTCAAACAGCCAGCCGATCTTGCCGGCTTCATACAGGGCGTTGGTGTAGGCGATATTTTGTGCGTCTTCTACACTGTGGTTGCCGGTGACGATATCATCGTAATAGGCTTTCAGGTCGAAGTCGTAGCCGGCGGCTACCGGATCCGGAGGCAGGACCACATCGGGGGCAGTGGTCTCTTCCGGGGCGGTAGTGGTCTCGCCGGGAACAGAGGTGGTTTCGTTGGGGTTAGTGGTCTCATCGGGAACAGAGGTGGACTCGGTCATGGTGATACCGCTGAGATAGAGGTTGTTGGTGCGCAGACCGTCGCCATTGGCGGCAGCACGGGTGTCGCTGGTCTGACGCAGTACAAGGATATACTCTTTTTCTGCGGTGAAAGCAAAACTGCCTAAGTCTGCGTCAGCGTCTGCGGAGGTAGGCGCAAAATCAGCAAGTTGATTGCTTTCGGTGAGCAAAGAGTCGATAGTCACACTGCCGGTGACTAAGGACGCATCAAACAGATATGCCTCTGTCCACATAGAGTGTTTGCCGGAGGCAAGGTAGGTGTTGACGGTCACGTCGTAATTGCCAGTGCCCGGGGACTTCAGCCGCAGAGCGTACCACCAGTTGTAGCCGGAGGTATAGATCCGCAGACCGTTGCCTTTATAGAACTGGTTGCGAGAAAAACTGGCATCGGTAGGCGTATTGCCTGCGCCGTCTGTGGTGCCGTTCTGTTTTGTCTCAAAGATCCAGTTGGTGGTGCCGGCAGTATAAAGGCTTTGGGCATCCGCTAAGTGATCTTCCACAGAGTTGTTGCTGGACCCTGTAAAGGTATCTTCATGATTTTGCGCCAGGTCAAAGTCGTAAACCACCTGGGCAGGCTCGCTTTGGGGTGCTGGGTCGCCAACGGCGAAAATGTTGACAGGAAAACAGGAAACAGTCAACAACAGCGCCAGCGCCAAAGCAAGGATTCTTTTGCTGTTTTTCATTAAAATCTCCCCTTATATAGATGTTTTATATACTATACAGCAATTAGTAGCCGACTTTCTCCCAGCACTCAAAGGGGGCAGCCAGTTCTTCACTGATGTAAACCTGGGTCTTCTTGGTCTGGAGCATGGAACTGGGAACCAGCGGGGTAACGGGGCCGTGGGTGACCAGACGGGAGGTCATTCTCTGCCAGGAGGAGAAAGTACCGTTGGTAGCCAGAGCGTGAACTTCGATACGCTCCTTAGCCCGCATCACATCGATGGGGCCGATGGTAGCAGCCATGGGAGGCACGTTGGCGATGTCGCCGGACTGACCGAAGGTGCCGTTCAGGGAGTTCTGCATAATGGTCATGGGGTGCAGTTTCACCAACTGGGCAGGCTGATTCAGCCACTCCTCAATGTCGCCGCTGCCAACAAACTCGGGGATGGGGTCAACGAAAGCCACGTGACCGGTCCAGCCGGGGGAGGTGGAGATGATGTCCGCGCCGCCCTCGGTCACATCGTTGATGATGTTGGAGTAGTCGTTAATGTTCTTGTTGGTGGGGTAGTACACATTCTCCATGGGCATACGGAGTTTGGGGTCGATCTGGTTGACCAGATACTTCAGCATGGAGTGGGCAAAGCCTGCTTCGTAGGTCTCAGGGGCAATGTTGCCGTCCTGGTCTGCCCATTCGTCCTCAGCAAAGATGCTGACCTTGGAGCAGTCCACCTGGAAGTAGTTGATCAGTTGCGCCAGGGGGATGTAGGTGTCCGGCTCGGGGTTGCCCAAAATCATGGAGAAGGGCTTGCCTGCTTCGGAAGCAGCCTTTAAGCGGGAGAACAGGGTAGCGATCAGCACAGGGTGGGGGTTCATCATAACCTTGACATCAAATTCAGGATGCCACCAGGGCTCACGCTGTTCCAGTTCCTTGCCGCTCATTTTGCGGACACGCTCGCAAACTTCCTTGTCCTTAAAGGGGACGAAATCGGCGGGCTCAAAAGAAAACTTGGTGTTGGGTTCGAAAATGTTGCTCATTTTATTGTTTCTCCTTCCAAAATTACATTACTTACTTTCATCCAGTGGTCAACGATGACCAGATCCGCCCGTTTGCCGGGTGCGATCTCGCCACGATCATAAAAACCAACGGCTCTTGCCGGGTTATAGGATGCAAATTTAAATACGTCCACAATGGACGTGCCGGTATGCTTGAGCATATTCCGGCAGGCGATGTCCAGAGTCAGTTTCGACCCGGCGATCTCTCCGGTGTGGTCGAAGTTGATATCGTCCACATCGTCGTATCCGGGAGGGATCGGGCCATCGCAGGCGTAGGCGTCGGAGATCAGAATGATCCGGTCGTCGCCTTTGATCTTCCGTACCAGCCGCAGCATATAGGGGTCCACATGGATGCCCCGGCTGTCGCAGATCAGTTCCGCGTAAATATCGGAGTTGTAGTTTACCGCTTCGTCCACGCATACACCCCGAACTTCCGGATAGAATACCCGGTCGCCGGTGGCGTTGGTATGGTGGGTGCCGATGCGCAGACCGTAGGGCATCAGGGCTTCCACCTCCTGGGGAGAGGCTTCCGAGTGGGCAACGGAGAACACAGCGGCTGGATTCTTTTTCTTTACATCCAGCACAAAGTCTAAGATGTTCTCCCGCTCCGGGGCAAGACCCCAGACTTTTACCAGATCCCAGCCGGCATCGATAACGCATTGATAGTCTTTCTTATCCACCGGACCGCGCCAGGGGTTATGTTCTTTGTCACAGCCGAACTTGGGGTTCATATACGGGCCTTCCATATAGATGCCCGCCAGGTTGCGGCAATCCGGATCTTCCATAGATTTCCGCAGGATGCCCATGGCCTCTGCCAGTTCCGGACCGTTCATACTAAAATAAAGAGCAGCCAGCACGGTGGTAGAGCCGTGGAGAAGATGATGCTTGACTGCCTTGGGGTCTTCGTAGAAGAAAACCTTGCCGTCGGAGTGGGTGTGGATGTCCACAAAACCCGGGCCTACAAACTGATCTTTGGCGTCGATGATCTCACAGCCTTCGGGAACGGTAAATTTCCGCATCTCACCGAAGGAGTGGATCTTGCCGTCTTCGATCAGCAGCGCAGCCTTGGGGATCAGGTGATCCCGCATAACTAAGGTCGCGTTGATAATTGCGATCATTTACTTACTCCTTTCTTAATTCAGCCAGAAGAGCCTGACCTTCTTCGATAATCCGTTCGGCAACACCGGCCTTGAACTTGGAAGAACCGGCTTCGTAGCCGCCTTCCACATAACATTCCATCATAGGGAAGTAGCCGGCATAGCCGTTGGTAATACAGGTGGGGATCACCAGATCCCAGCCCGCAGTTTCTTTCAAGCCTCTGCCCACACCGGTGAAAGGCTCGCCGGGAATACCCACAAATGCCAACTTGCCAAGGGCGATGCCGGAGAGCGGCATATCAAAATATTCCGGACCGTTTTCCAACGCGACCATCCGTTGCGCCTGAGCGACTACTGTCGTCAGCATCATACCGGTATAGGGAAGTTCCGCGTCTTTGCCTGCTTTGTGAAGATCGTTGATCCGCCGTGCCTCCGGCAGGTCGGCAGGATCGGGCATATTGGAAGGAACACGAACGGTTTTCTTCATAACCCGCAGACTGTCCGGCTGGAAGTACTGTACTTTGTCAAAGGCTTGCAGGACACCGCCGGTGACTACCCGCGCCATATACAGGGCGTGGGCGTAGCCACGGGACACATCGTCAAAGTCCATAAACATATTGTTTAAGTAACCGCCGGTAGGGTGGACATTCACGTGGTTCACATCGCCCTGGGCGCCATTGAAAAGAATGCATTTGGTATTGTCCAACACTTTCTCTACCACGCCGCAGGTCAGACCCGGCCAGTCAGCGGAGATCTTGCAGCCGCCGACGGTGTCGGGATGGTCAGCGAAGTTTACCAGAACCAGCGTTTCCGCGCCCTCCCGGTCAAACCGGACAACGGAGACCCGCTCATCCACATCGCCGATAGGAGCGACGATGTCCGGATTATTCACACCGGGGTTGGTGCGCACAGAGCCGTCCTTCATACGGAAGCGGCGGACAAAGGCGATATTGGGCGCCTGACCGATGCCGTAACCCACAGTTGCCGGCTTCAGATCAGCCAAGGCAAGTTTTGCGGCTTCTGCTGACTTTTCTGCCAGAAATTTGACATATCTTACTTCCGGACTGTTTGCATCCGCATTTTTGTCGGTAAGGCTGGCGCCGGTAGCGGGGCCGGTATGGGTGTGGGTGCAGTGAAAATATATCGCTGCCTCCGGCAGTCCGGTAGATTCAATGATCGCCTGGTTGACCACGGCGGTATTGGCGGCGTTAATATAACACAGATCTGCAGAAAGCATCAACGCTGTTTGGTCGCCCATCTGCAGCGCCAACGCCCGAATCATCAGTTGGTCCAGCACGCCTTCTGCCTTGCGGGGGATATAATAGCCCGCAACATCAATGCCCATTTCCGGTGTGATATCCACACGGGAAAAACCGGCATATAATTGGCTCATAACAAAGACCTCTTTCCTTTGATGTTGGCATTTTTACAAATGCGTAATTATTATAAAACAAAAAAGCGCCTTTTACAAGACGGTAACAAAAAAATTATATCACAAAATAAATATATTTATGAAAAAAGATAATTTTCTTAATATCAAAATAACATAAGAATGTAAAGATAACAAGTTAAAAATCGGCGGATAAATTCTGCAAAATTAAATGTTTTTCTGTGCTGTTGCAATACATCGTATAATATGTTAAAATAATCCAAAGAAAATTTTTAGGGAAGTGAATGTTTTGGCATACAACAGTTACGAATTTAAGCGCAATTTTCTTTTGAATATTATTGCATACTCCGGCCCTATCAGCCGTACCGATCTGGTGGAGATGACAGACTACCGTCCCGCCAGCGTAACGGATATTACAAGAGAGTTGCTGGATGAAAAACTGATCATAGAAACAGACCACATTTCTGACGGACTGGGACGCAAACGCGTACTGCTGGAGATCAACAAACAGCACCTTTACGCCATTGGCATTGCTTTTACTGCCAACACGGTGACTTATGTGGTGGGCACGATCGACGGCGAGGTCATAGTCCAGAGCAGTCATAAATTGCCCGGGGATAACGACCGGCAAAAACTGGTGCAGATGATCAGCGAGCAGATAGACGGACTTTTCCGCCAATTCCCCCAAAAACGCATTGTGGGCATTGGCATCAGCGAACCGCTGTTCGATCCTTCTGCTTATCACAAAGATAAATCTCTGCTAATGAACTATATGCACTTTAACGACTGGATCCATCTGTCGTTAAAGCCCACATTGGAGCAGCAGTTTGGTGTGCAGGTAGGTTCTTACAGCGGCGTGACCATGCCTGCTATCGCAGAGCAACGTTTTGGCGTGGCGAAAGGCGCCCAGAATTTTATCTGTGTGGAAATATCCAACGGTATCGGCTCTTCCATTTGCGCCGGCGGCGTGCCTTTGGCAGGGGCGAAAGGTATGGCGGGCGAACTGGGACATACAGTGATCGAATATGGCGGCGCCCAGCAGAAACTGTGCTACTGTGGCAAGCCGGATTGTGTAGAGGCTTCCACAGCGTTCCCTGCATTGGTATCGGCGATGGAAAAAGCGCTGGAGAGCGGCGTCTTTTCTTCTCTTTCCAAAGAGAAACCCATCACAGCGCAAACCATTCGGGAGGCGGTGGAGCAGGGCGACCGGATGTGCCGCCATCATGTGAAAGAGGCTGCCCAGCGGATAGGCGTAGTTATTGCAAATGCTGTAAATCTCTTAAATCCGGAACTGGTGGTGCTTTACGGCTTTATGCTGGATCTGGGCGACTACTTCCTGCAAAAATTGGAGCAGTCCCTCCGGGACAATGTGCTGAGCATCGCCTCGGATTTTGAATTGCGCATATCTTCTTCCATGGATGCGCTGTTGCCTTTGGGCGCGGTGGCAGAGGTGTTCTCTGCTTACCTGCACAGCGACGATTATAAATGGCTTTTTATTAATAAATAACAGAATCAGGTGAGAAAAATGAAAATTGTGATCATTGGTCTGGGTACCATCGGCAGAACGATCTTAAAAAATATTTCTGACGAAAATTATACGGTCACAATCATCGATGAAGACAGAGAAAAAGTGGAAAATCTCATCGAGAGATACGATGTGTTCGGTGTTGTGGGTAACGGCGCCAGCATCGACATCCAAAATGAGGCAAATACCGCAGATGCGGATCTGGTTATCGCCCTGACCCGCAGCGACGAACTGAATATTCTGGCTTGCCTGGTGGCAAAGAAAGTGGGCGCGAAAAATACCATCGCCCGTGTCCGGAATCCGGACTACCGGAAGCAGATCGCGGAAATGAAGGATGACCTGGGCATTTCTATGGTGGTCAACCCGGAGCGGGAGACGGCAAACGAAATTTTCAATATCATCAGCCTTCCCTCTGTTGCGCAGATCGAGCAATTTGCCGAAGGCAAAGTCTCGCTGGTGGAAGTGGTTGCGGAAAAAGGCTGTTCTTTGGTGGGAGAGACCCTGATCTCCCTGGGCAAAAAACTTACATCCAAGGTGCTGATCTGCGCGGTGCAGAGAGGCGATGTGGTGACCATTCCCTCCGGTAATTTTGAGATCCGGGAGGGAGATAAGATCCACTTTACTGCCGATGCCAAAATGCTGGGCGATTTTCTCCGGGAGGTCAATCTGGTAAAATCCCCCATTAAGAATGTAATGATCGTGGGCGGCGGCCGCATCGGCTATTATCTGGCAGATGCCCTGTCCAAAAAGAAATATGCCGTAAAACTCATTGAGCAGGATATGGCGCATGCAGAGGAACTGGCAGAACAACTCCCCGGCGTTACGGTGGTCTACGGCAACGGCACCCAGCACGATCTGCTGATCGAAGAGGGGATCGAGGCGATGGATGCCTTTGTGGCGCTGACGGACATCGACGAGGAAAATATGATCGTGTCTATGTTTGCCAATAAGAGGAAGGTCCGCAAGACCATCACCCAAATTAAAAATGATGATCTGTACGGTATGCTGGACGACTTGGGCATTAACAACAATGTTTCTCCCAAGCAGGTGGTTGCCAATATGGTCATCAGTTATATCCGCGCCCTTGCCAATACGGTGGGCAGTAATGTGCTGACACTGTATCGGCTGGTCAACAACCAGGTGGAGGCGCTGGAATTCTCTGCAAAAAAGCAGGAAAAGTTCTTTAACAAACCCCTGAAAGAACTGAAGATCAAGAAGAATTGTCTGATCGCCTGCATTATCCGGCAAAACCAAGTGATCATCCCGGGCGGCGATTCCCAGATCCAACTGGGAGACAATGTGGTGGTGGTTACCACCCACAAGAATTTTGACGATCTGAACGACGCCATTGAATAAGGTGAAACTATGAACTATAAAAAACTGGGAAAGATCCTGGGTAAGATCATGGTGCTGGAAGGCGTTTTGATGCTTGCGCCCCTGACGGTGAGCCTCATTTACCGGGAATCCATGATACATATTCTGGCGTTTTTAATTCCCATTATAGCGGTGGCGGGATGCGGTTTTTTGCTGCAACTGCTGAAACCCCAGCGGCATATTCTTTATCAAAAAGAGGGTTTTGCTCTGACGGCACTGGTGTGGCTCGTAATGACCCTTTTTGGTGCGATTCCCTTTGTGATCAACGGCGATATTCCCAATTATGTGGATGCCTGTTTTGAAATGATGTCCGGTTTTACCACCACCGGCGCCAGTGTGATCACCGATATTACTGCCATATCCCGCTCTACACTGTTTTGGAGAAGTTTCTCCCACTGGATCGGCGGTATGGGCATTCTGGTGTTCGTGCTGATTTTTATTCCCGAGAGTAACGACGGTTCGTCTATGCACCTGCTCCGGGCAGAAAGCCCCGGGCCCCAAGTGGGAAAACTGGTCTCCAAAATGAAGGTCACCACCCGGATTTTATATTTGATCTATTTGGGCATGACGGTGCTGGAAGTCATTGTTTTGATGCTGGACAAGCCGATCCCCGGCTATGAAAACGAACAGTTTTTCTTTAGTTTGCTTGCCACCTTCGGTAGCGCAGGTACCGGCGGTTTTGGCTTTGTTCCCGGCAGTATGGCGTTGTTCCACCCCTTTTCCCAGTATGTGATAGCCGTTTTTTTGATTCTATTTGGCATAAATTTCAGCCTGTATTATCTGCTGCTGATCGGCAAGGTCAAAGATGTGCTGCGCAGCGAGGAATTTAGAAGTTATTTTTTGATCATCGCAGTGGCGGTGGGTTTTGTGTTTATAAGCCTTGTGGGGCGCTTTGAAGCATTTCCCCAAAACTACACCACAGAGGAAGCATTCCGTCATAGCCTGTTCCAGGTGGCATCGTTAATGACAACAACCGGTTATACCACAACCGACTATCATGTTTGGCCGATGCTTGCCAAGATGTCGCTGATCTTTGTGATGTTTATTGGCGCAATGGCAGGTTCTACTGCCGGCGGCATAAAAGTGTCCAGAATCGTTATCTCCGCAAAAGGCGCGTACATCCATATCCGCAAACTGATCAATCCCCGGTATGTGCCTAAGGCAAAGATGGAAGGCAAAACGCTGGAAGAGAAAACGATCAACGACGTGTTTGCGTATATGACGCTGTTCTTTTTTATTTTTTTAGTGATAGTCTTTTTGCTTGCCTTTGATCCAATAAACGGACAGACAGTACAGATCTCCTCTGATGCAGGGACATATCAAGCAGAATATGGTTTCTTAAGCAGTTTTTCCGCGGCGCTTGCTTGTATATCCAATGTAGGACCGGCATTTGAGGCGGTGGGACCCTATTCTTGCTATGCGATGTACAGCGCCTTTTCCAAGATCGTGTTGACATTTGCAATGCTTATCGGCAGATTGGAGATCTTGCCGGTACTGATCTTGTTTAATAAGAGAACCTGGAAAAGGATCTAGAGGTCATAGAGACCGGTGACCGTCAAAACACAAAATTAAGTATAAACACACAATGTAAAAAGAGTGTCATTGCGAAGCCCCGCAGGGGCTGTGGCAATCCGTTCTCTTAATCGTGAAAACACTTGCTACGCAAGATGTTTTGACTTACAGCACAACTCGCGTCTTACCGTACCTATGTACGCCGACAGACGCGAGTTGTTTGTCTCGCCGGACTCTCTGACCTCTACCGGGCGAATAGAGACCGGTAACATTCAAAAAAACACCCGCTGATTTTGCTAAATCAGCGGGTGTTCTCATTTATTTGCGTAAAGCCTTGCGAAGGACGGGGACGATCAAAAGTGCTACAGCGCCGCCGATCAGGGCGGTAAGCAGTTGCGGCCAGGAAAAAGTGGCGGGCAGCGCCTTTAACATAGGGGGTTTCAGCGTTCCGGCGGAGAGCAATTTTTCTGCCAGCACGCCGCAGATCAGCCAAACCACAATGGCGTACAACGCGGCGAATTTTGCCGTCGCGGCAGCCACCCAGGCGATAATTTGCCGCAGGATCTTTTTGCTGTCTTTGCCGGCGATGAAATAAAGGATCAGCACATATATGCAGTTGCCCACCATAATCGCAGGCACGGTAAGGATTTGGGGCGCGATGCCCAAAAGGTAAGCCAGCACCGGGGAGATCAGCGCCACGGTGATGCCGCTATATACGCCGGCGACCAATACGGAAACCGCCAAAACGGCGTTGACAAAAGAACCGGTGACCAACTGACCCATAGGCTTGGTCAGCGCCTGCAAAGCGATAAGCAGCGCCAGCATAACCGCAGTCTGGGTGATCCAGCGAATTTTTTTGTTCATAGAAAAACTCCTTTGTGGGAAATATGATCTTCGAAGGAAACACAGATGTTCCAACGGAATTATACGCCCGATGGAAAAGAAAAGCAAGTCTGTTTTCGAAGGAAAAAGTTGACTGCGCAACGAAAAACGCTCCCGTTTGTACCGTAAGTACAAACGGGAGTGTTGTCGATACTAACTTGCTTCAAAGTCGCCGGTATCGGAGCCGATTTCAATGGTGTAGGTTTCGCCCTTAACCAGTTCAGGACTTGACAGGATCACCACAGCAAAATCCAATTCCGGGGCGTGAGAAATCAACGTATTTCCGCTTGTGTTTTTTAAGGTGATTCTCGTTCCGGCAGAACGGTTGCCTACCTGCAGAGCGAGCACACCCTGGGTAGAGTCGCTAAAAGTCTGAGCCATCATGGTAGAACCGGTGCCGATGAATGTGCCGCCGGTAATGATACCGCTGGTGTCATAGTCCAGCGTTGCGGTATCGCCCTGGGTAGGACCAACAACAGTGGTGTAGCCGCCGGAGATCTCCAGCGAGCCGTTGGCATCCATACCGTCGCCGGAGGAATGGATATATACTGTGCCGCCGGAAATTTTAATGCTGCCGTTGGAATTGGCAGACATACCACCGAATCCACCGCCGCCACCCATTCCGCCGGGCTTGCCGCCACCGAACATACCGTCTCGACCGCCGGTAAATCCGCTTTGATCCGTTCCCCCTGCGGCATTGAAACCATCGTCACTGGCGACCAGTTTGATGTCACCGCCTTGCACATCAATATGCAGCGCTTCCAGTCCTTCATAACTTTCAGAAATGTGGATGTTGCCGGCGGTAACAGCCAAAGCGTCTTCTGCGTGAACAGCATCGTCACCGGAAGCAAGAGAAAATGTACCGCCGGTAATGGTGATAGAAACATCGGAATGAATGGCATCATCGGCGGAATTAACGGTGATATTGCCACCGGAGATCAGCATACTGTTTGCTGCTTTCAAACCTTTCATACTGGTACCGGTTTCTTCTGTTGCGGCGTTTTGGAAAATGTCAGCGTCTGTCTGTCCGGGTCTGCCGCCACCCATTCCGCCGTGACCGCCACCCATAAATCCGCCAAAGTTATCAGACTGGGTTTTTGTGCCGTTTTCACTGCCACCGCCAACCAGCAGGTCAATATCTCCGTCAGTGATCTGCATATAAGCGCTTGCGGCGATGCCGTCGCCCTCGGCTTCAGCGTTGATCGTACCACCGGAAACATAAATAAAGCCCTTGGCGTTGTCCTCTGCGTTCTCTGCGTGAATGGCATCTTTGCCCGCGTCTATAGTCAACAGGGCGTTGTTCATCCGCACACTGTCATTGGCGTCCAATCCGTGGGATGCGGAATTTACTGTATATGTGCCGCCGGTGATCACCAAATCATCCTTGCACACGATGCCGTGACCGCCGGGAGATGTGACGGTCAAAGCGCCGCTGCCGTTCAAAGTCAGGTCTTGCTTGGAAAACAGTGCGCCGTCAATATTGTTGTCGTCAATGGCAGTGAAACTGCCGCCGTTGGCAAGGGTGTTGGCAGTATTTTCCGCTAAGGTCACAAACACTTTGTCCGCTTCCAGAATATATAGTGCCGCGGAGGTTTCGCTGGTAATGTCCACGCCGTTAAAAACCAATTGCAGTTTCGCCGTGTCCGGCGCATCCACGATCAGCATACCGGAAAAACTGCCGGAAAGGATATAAGTAGCCTCTTCTTTTATAACCACGGCAGCATCGCTGATTTGCACGCTGTCGGAACTGGCGGTTGCGGATGTTCCGTTTAGTTGAATGGTAACGGCATTGTCTGTGTCATAGGCAGGATCACAGTCCCGCTGGGTGAACATATCCCCATCCGTTTGGGAAAAAGCCACTTCTACAGGCGCAGAAGCACCGCTTTCTTCACTATTATCGCCGGTTGGGCCGCTGGCGGAAGCAAAGGTGTTGTCCGATGCAGGGGTATCTGCCGGACCGCATCCTGCAAAGATACCAAAGATAAGCGCCAAAACCAAAATGACCGGTAAGATCTTCTTCATAAAATCCCTCCGTTACAGTTCTGTTCCTACTGTATCCTGTTTGGAAACGGCGATCTCTAAATTGCCATTCCGGCAGCGAATTTTATCAAGCATCTCTTTTTCCCGGGTGACATCGGAAAGTTCTATATTGTAAGTAAGTTTATACATACTGCCCATATTGGTAGTCTTCACCCGTACCAGATCCCAACTGCGGGTATGTTCCCAGAAAATATCGTTGAACACACCGGAATAATCCAGATCTTCGGGAATGGTAATGGTGAGGGTCTTAAAAGTTTCTGCATTCTTCTTTGCGCCGAAGTCCAGGCGGTTGTAAAGAACAAAAACAGCGCACATCACCACCGTGAACAGAACACCGAAACCCAAGTATCCCATACCGGTGATCAGACCTGCGCCCATAGCCAAAAACAGGGTGCAGATCTCCTTGGCTGTACCGGGCACAGAGCGGAAACGCACAAGACTGAACGCACCTGCCACCGCAACGCCGGTTCCCACATTGCCGTTTACCAGCATGATCACCACACAGACCACCGCAGGCAGCAGCGCCAGCGTGACCACAAAACTCTTGGTATAGCGGGTGCGGTACATATAGGCAAAAGCCATAATAAGACCAAGAACAAGGGAAAAACCAAGACACATCAAAAAGTCGGTTACGCCGATAACCGTAGTAAGATCGGAATCAAAAAGTCCTTTGAACAGATTTTCAAGCATTGGTTGCTACCTCCGGTATTTGATAAGAATGGATAGGGTGCAATTGGGGGAAGATCAGGGTCGTATACGCCGTGCCGTATTTGGAAAAGGATGTTTTATAAATTTTCTCCTTTGACAAAACCCGGGTCATCCACAAAGGGATGCCGCCGCCGCACTTGATCTCCATCAAAGTCATCCCGTCCGGGAGAATCGGCGCGCCGTATACGTCGGATGTCAGGGACAAGTCATTTTGCCGGCAAAGGATCGTATCGTCAAAAGTCACACGAAAATCCCCACCGTCTTTGCAACAAAAGGCTTCCCGCTCATAAGAGAGAAAAACCGTGGGGCGCAGAGAGCCATACAGTTCTTTGAAATAATCGATTTCCCTGGCGATCTGCGTTTCCCGGGGACAATGCTGCTGCCCGGACAGCCACGCCATTGCCGTTTTGTTAGGCAGGGAAAGTCTGCGTTTGTAAACAACAGAACGGTATTTCTTTTTCAGTTCCACAAATACGGCGCTGTCATCTTCTGCCCGGCTGTAACTGCGCAGGCGCAGTTTTTCTTTGTACACAGGCTTCTCAATAGAGCGGCGGATCAGCAAATAGGAGTTTGTGTCGTAATAAAGATTGCGGATGGTGGTTCGTCCGTAGGCATCCGGTTTCGTATAGGGCGCGATTGCCGAGAGCACGGCATCTTTCTGTTCCTGCGTCAACAGGTATTTCAATTCGTACCGCTTAAACACGGTTTGAACTGCCATAAAAAATCCCCCTGTACAATGATTGGCGTCATTGTACAAGGGGAAGATTGAAGTTTGATTGAATTCACAAAATTTTTATAATTTTTGTGTTGCAGGGAGATGCACCCGGAATTCCACAAGACCGCCATAGCAATGCACCGCAATTTGACCGCGGTGGGTATTTGCGATGGCTTTTGCGATGGCAAGCCCCAATCCGTAATGCTTGTCCTCGCCGGTTCGGGCAGGATCGGCGCGGTAAAACCGCTCAAACAGTTGCTTTTGTTGCGATGCCGGTATCTCATCGCCGCGGTTGATCACGGAAAGTTCCGCAAGGTCGTGGCTTTGGGTCAATGTCAGGCGCACTTCGCCGTCAGACAGGCTGTGACGGATGGCATTGTCCAGCAGGATAGAAACCAGTTGTTTCAGTTGCGCGCTGTTGCCTTCCAGCGCGATGTCGTTTTCTATATTGCAGTTGAGGGTCAAGCCTTTTTCAAAAGCAACGCTTTCAAAGGGAAGCGCTTCGCCGGCAACAAGGCGGCTCAGGTCAAGATATTCCATTTGGGGCGTTATATTTTCCGTTCTGGCAAGTTCCAGCAGTTGTCCCACCAGCATTCCCATTCGCTCATTTTCGTATTGGATGTTGGCAAGCCACTGATTGTCGCCCAACTCTCTGGATAGCAGTTCGGCATTGGCGCTGACCACCGATACCGGCGTTTTCAGTTCGTGACCGGCATCGGAAATAAACTGCTTTTGCTTTTGGTAACTTTCTTCCAGCGGCGCGACGATCTTCCGGGCAAGAAACACCGAGAGGAAGAAAAACACGATCAAAGCAACGCCGCCGAAAATCAGCGTATACCGGAACAAAGTCATCGCGCTTTCGTTGACAACGGTGTTGTCCATAAATGCGACCAGCAGATAGCCGCCTTTATCCGCTTTTAAAAAGGTGAGATTGTCTTTTTTTCCGGATTCCTTTCCCTCTGCGATGATCCCCTTTGCCAGCAACGCCAGTTCGTCATCGGTGTGGACGGTGGAAGGCTGGTTTTGAATCTCAAGAACGTCGCCGTTATAGGAAAGGGCAACGGTGTAGAATGTGGACAATTGGAATTTGGGCGATTCCGGGTCAAAACCGGGCTTTGATCCGTGGTCGCCTTCCGGCCGCGGTTTCTCCGGCGGGGTCATTTGGTCAAAAGATTGGGGCAGGGCATACATTTCGGCGTGCAGGGACAACATCTGCCGGTTTTGCTTTTGCATTTCAAAATAACTGGATGCGTAGATCACACCCAGTGTGCCCACCCACAAAAGCACCAAAACTGACATAATGGCAGCAACGATCTTTCTTCTGGATCTTTTAAACATCGCCGCACCTCAATTCATATCCGATGCCCCTTACCGCTTTGATCTCCGTTTTTGCTTCTACAAAAGATAGTTTTTTCCGGGTAAAGGACATATATACTTCCACATTGTTGTATTCTGCGTCACTTTCGAAGCCCCAGATCTTCAGGGCAAGTTGTTCCCGGGTGAGGATCTGTCCGCCGTTTGCGATCATATATTCCAAAATGCGGTACTCTTTTTCGCTGAGCCGGACACTTTGCCCATTGGTTGTGCAGGAAAGGGTGAGAGTGCCGGTGTCCAGGGAGATGTCGCCGTAGGCAAGCATACCGTCGGTTGTGCCAAGCCGTCTTCTGCCCAAAGCCCGAAGGCGCGCCAGCAGTTCTTTTGTCATAAAGGGTTTGGTCAGATAATCGTCTGCGCCACAGTCCAGACCGGTAACCTTGTCATCCAGTTCCGCCTTGGCGGTGAGCATCAGAATCGGGGTTGCGATCCCTTTGTGCCGGACACGCTTTGTGATTTCATAACCGTTTATGCCCGGAAGCATAACATCCAAAATCACAATGTCATAAATACCGGATTCTATAGCCGCCAAGCCGTCATAACCACCGGCGCAGTGGTCTACTTCGTATTTTTCAAGACGCAGGATCTGGCATAGCGCCTGCGCCATTCTTTTTTCGTCCTCAACCAGCAAAATCCGCATAAGACCACCTCCTTTATCTTTTATTATAGCATAAAAGATTGAAAAATCATTGAAAAAAACAGCCGTCCAGGGACGGCTGTTTTTGGTTATTCTTTTGTCAAAACCTTTTTGCACCAGGTGCGCTTGTTGCATTTGGGACACTTTAAATAACGGGTCGTTCCCATGTGTATCGCCCACAGCGCTTCTGCATAAGTGGGCACGATTTTGTGACCGCAAACTTTACATTTGTATGCGCCGACACTTACTTCCAGTTTTAGCGCATAGAAACACGGTATCAAAAACACAACGCAAAGGGCAAGTATGACAACCAGTTGCCACACCCCTTCGGGAATCAAAAATGCGACAATAAAGAGACCTGTAAACAAGGCGATCATACTGACGGTCATAATTGTCCACATGGAGTTCCAGATGGTTTTGTTTTTCTTTTCCAATTCCTTTGCCATATCCAGCAAAAGTTGTTCGTTTTTTTGATTGCTGTTTTCCATAGTTAATACCTCCCCACTTAATAAATCGTTTACGGTGATTCCCAGCACATCACACAACTGGAGCATAAGGGAAGAATCCGGCAAGGCTTTGCCCGTTTCCCATTTGGAAACCGCTCTGTCGGTGATGCCAAAGATCTCTGCCAACTGCATCTGGGTCAGGTTTGCCTGCTTTCTGCGTTGGGCGATGAATTTTCCGATTTTGATCTGATCCATAGGAATCCTCCTTTCACTGCCAGTATAGTTTTTTGGGGGAGAGAAGTCTACAAACCGTTGGTTGAGTGGGGAAAATCAACCCCCGGTAGCGCATTATGAAACCCCGGCGTACCGGGAAAAATCATTGTACGCTGTATTTTTTGTGGATTTTAAGATAGGTGCTGACCAAAAGAACAATCCCAACGCTGCACCCCAAAACCAGAAGGACCACAGCAAGGACGGCGTTCCAAAATTCCGCCAATCCCGCCGCCAGATACCATAGGGAGTATAATTGCCACATTACGCCGTTTTCTCTGTTATATTCTTTTACATCTGTGATTGTTGCAGGATCTACTTCCGTGCCGGACCAAAACCACATAGGTTTTTTCAGTTTTCTTGCGTAAATACCGATGGCAAAAAACAAGATCGCGCAACCAAAACACACGATACACATAATGATTTTCCCTGCCATATTACATACCCTCTTTGTATAAATAACATGCGCTGCTATCAAAAACAATTCATAATAAAATCATTATACACTGTATCACAAAGGAAAGCAAGCCGCCGACCACCAAGCCGGCGGCTTGCTTTGCATTAAAAATCGTATATATAAAGAAGTATGAAAATTTGTTTGCGAGATGATCATTGAGATCTACCGTTAAGAAACAAACTTGACAATCATTTTACACACCTTGTCTTTTGAATTTTACATAAAATGGCTAAGATAGAGCCATAAGGCAAAGAAAAAATAATGCAAAAAAGATAAGGAGATCATATTTATGAAAAAAATAATTTGCATGATTTTAACCTTGGTTATGGTGTTGTGTTTGGCTGCCTGCGGTAGCAAGGAAAAGGCATCCGTATCCACAGACGGCTCCACCTCTATGCAGAAGGTGATCAATGCGCTGGGCGAAGCGTTTATGGAAGAAACCGGCGCAAACTTTACCTACAATGCAACCGGTTCCGGCACCGGCATCAAGGCGGTCAAGGATGGCACCTGTGACATCGGTCTTTCTTCCCGGTATTTGAAGGACAGCGAAAAGGCTGAGGGTCTAAAGGAGACCATCCTGGCGATCGATGGCATTGCGATCATTGTGCACACCGACAATATGGTTGCGGATCTATCTGTGGAGCAGATCGCTGCTATCTTCAAGGGTGAGATCACCAACTGGCGGGAAGTGGGCGGCAAGGACGGAGAGATCGTCTGCATCGGTCGAGAGGAGTCTTCCGGCACCCGTGACGGCTTTGAATCCATCACCGACACCGAAGATGCTTGCCAGTATCGCCAGGAACTGACTTCCAACGGTGCAGTGCTGACTGCTGTT
>JAZQBF010000237.1:0-40475 GCA_045545615.1 Faecousia sp. | reverse complement strand
GTCAAGCATCCGGCAAAAGCGGTCTTTGTCGATATAAAACGCCTGTCCCAGCGCAAAGGAGCAGCTGTTCAGCGGCATAGATAACAATGTGGAAATATGATTCAGAACCAGTTTATAAACGGTATAAACGCTGACAATTTTAAAGTCGCAAAAAATTGTCAGGAGCAACACATCCGTATTGGAAAAAACCAATCCGGATATCTGATGTATCAAAGCATGCTTGCTTTGATCCAGTGCAGCCAGATCCGGTTTTGCATCTAAATCGATCCACGCGTATTTCTTTTTGATGTAATGCAGAATAAAACCTGTTTGGATCATGGAAACAGCAAAAGAAAAAATAATGATCCAATGTACCGGGAAACCGATACCAAACAGCGCAATTTTCAGTCCAAAGGTCAAGACATTGGTGATGGTATTTAAGTTGGTCAAAACATATTCTCTGCCATCCACCGTCAACAGGATCTTGTACTTTGCCTGGAAGAAGAAGGCTATCACATTGCTGAAACCGGAGAAGAAAACGACCAGGAAAACAGAGGTCTTACTTAATCCGGCAACCTCAAAAAACAGTGGATAGCCTACTGACAGCGCCAGCAAACCGACACAGTAAAGAATACCGATCTTTCTGTAGTTGTGATGCACCGCTGCCAGGATCTCGTTGGTCTCCTGCCTGGAATCCTTGGCAATGGTTCTGTACAGCGACTTGGTGGCAACAGCCTGAATACCTGCCTCAAACAAGATCAGGTAAGCGATCAGCTGCATTACCGACGAAAGGAGACCGTTGATCTCTGAGCCATAGTTTACTAAGATGACCCGCGGCAACACAACCCCCAAAACGATCGTTACAACCTGGGATATTGCGGAAAATACAAAATTGTAGGTAGTGCTTTTCAGTTTGTTCATTTCGCCTATCTTAAATCATTTACCAAGACACCGCTTCACTCGTCTGAAGCCATCCAGAGCCTTGATAAATAACATAAAGAATACCCTTCCTTTCGTAAACACAACATACTTCTGTCTGAACTTTTTATCAATTAAAGATGCTACGCTTTTTGTGTAGTGGGTCTTAAAATCCTGCAGCAGTATCCGGTATTTCTCTTTGGTTAACATGTTGGAAAGCGCCATTTTTTCTGCCAGCCAATAGCTGTTAACCGCAATCGAACGCTGTGCGTATTTAATGTGTTCGGGGAAATACTGTTTCATATTATCATACAGTTTATATACTGCATCACGGGCAGTCCAATGTTTTTCTCTGTAAGTTGATGCCATTGCAGCAGCAGTGTTGATTATGTAATGATACTTGTGCACATCTTGAAACACAACATCTTCAGACAGCCGTACAGCCTCCCAGCAAGCCAGGGTGTCTTCATATATAGCAATCTCTGTATCCAATCGGAGGTTTTGGAATAAGGAACGCTTAAAAAGTTTATTGCACAAATACCCGCCAAACAGTTCTCCTTTGAGCATTTCCTGAATGGCTCTTTGGGGTGTGAATGTGCGAACCGTATAATCGTCTTTCCACGGTTCTTCTATTCCGGAAACCTCTCTTATAAACGAGGTGATCGCGATTTGTGCCTGATTATCCCGAAGCAGCTTATATAACACCTCGTACATATCTGGCTCCACCCAATCATCGCTATCACAAAAACCGATATAATCGCCGGTTGCCATATCCAGGCCTTTGTTTCTTGCTGCGGACACGCCCGCGTTGGGCTGGTAAAAATACCGGAATCTGGAATCATCCGAAACAAATCGCTTGCAGATTTCTTCGCTTGCATCGGTGGATCCATCGTTGATCAGAAGAAACTCCATATTGGAATAAGTCTGCGATTGCAGGCTATTAAGGCATTTTTCCAAATATGCTTCATTGTTGTAAACCGGAACAATTACTGATATCTTATCGCCCATATTTCCTCTCAATGCTATCATGCAGTTACTAAATTCTATTTATCTGTTTGTTAAACACATTCTCCGCCCACTCAAAAAGTTTTTCAAGCCCAAGCCATTTCGTGATGCATATTCTGATTGCTTCCACGATACATCCTATAACAACCGCAATGATCGTCACCGCAAATACCGCGCCCACTGTCGCCATCAGGCTTGTCTGCGCAATCGCAGGAAGATTTATAAGTTTCCAAAGCGGCTCTCTGATCAAAGCATGGTCTGTAATCAGATATCCGCCGAACACATATACGCCGGCCCGGGAAATCCAATTTAAAAATTCCCCTTTAACTGTCAGTTTCGTAAAGGCAGCAAACAAGAAAACAGCCGCAACAAAAAATGGGATTGCATTATATACAAACATCAGGTCCATACGCTTTGGAGAACCGAACGCAACCTTTGTAGCGATGCCCAACACAATATTGCTGGCAAAACCTATCAAGGAAGCCAATAGATATCCAAAAGCGCATTTTTTGCCGGAGAGCGATATTCCGTACAATCGAATATAGGCCGCAACAAAATACAAAACAATAAACCAAGCAAAATCATAACCGTAGCCCAGTGGCTTTCTGCCCCAAAAAAATATAGTGGGAATAACGCAAAACACTGACAGCAGCAAGCCAATTGCTTTAAGGTGTGCCTTCCGGTCCATAGAATGGATCAGTTTGTTGATCAGCGGCGTCAGTGCCAACAGCACAGCATAAGCAGTTGCGAACCAGTACTGCTGTCCTGTTAAGGGAAACAACGCACATACCAAACTCTTGAGTCCAATGGGCTGTTTGAACAAAAACTTTGCAACAAACAAACTTAACACAGAATAAAACCAAACCTGTGTCATCAATTTCAATATGCGGGACAGTTTGGTTTGGGACTCGACCATAAAATAGCCGGTAATCAAAACGAAACAATTTACTGCTACCAAGCATAGCGATTCTATCAACCAGATCACATAATACCCGGCTTGGCCGAAGGTGTAGGTGTTCAGCACGCCACCGTGTCCCAAAGTGTGAAGAACAATAACCATAAACATAGCAAGAACTCTGAGCAATTCCAAATTGGTTTTTCTTGTTTTTGACATTGTGTTTACCGCCTTACCAACATCTTCATTTTCATTATTACATTTCAAAGAACCAATAAAGTTCATAAGACCATGCCAAACGCGTGGATAACAACAACACAAGAACGATCAAAACTAAAATCAGCCAATATACACCACTGTTTCTGGTATTGCTGACAAGCGTTCTTTTGCTCTCTCCCCAAAGGATCGGCATTGTAATTGCGGTTGGATAGCATAACCGCAAGAATAGTGTGGGCATAATCGTACTAACACCAATAGTTGTTGCCATATTAGCAAGAATATATCCTGTCCGCAGTTTTCTCGGCGATTGATTTTTGCTTAAATACCAGCAGAGCATCCAAATAAAGAGTGGCAAAAGACCCACCATAATAAATTCTGTCTTTTGTACATCATATTTGTTTGGTATAACAGAATACATTTCCCACTTGCCAACGAAATACTGGATATATTCATTGGTGCTTCCCTCCAGCATCGGGCCAATCACACTACCGTAAAGCGCACCTACCAATACAAACACAAAAAGCATAGGTTTCCAATCAGCAATAAGTCTAGCCAAGAAAAAGAGTACAACACCTAAAAGCACAGTTGTGTGGGTCATTACACCAGCTAACATCCACAAGTAGACACCTACATTCTTATATCCGTATTTATAGTACGCATACACACCTAAACTAAAGAAAGAATATGCCAGTGTATTTCTTGGTGCTGATACCGATATAATGATTGGCAATAAACACAAGCGTAGAATCAGACATAATAGCATGTCCAATGCAGAGAATTTATTATCCTCGGCTGATTCTACTAAAATGTAAAAGAAAATGGTGAAGTCCACTGCCACCGAAAACATGGGAAACCAATGCAAATTCTTTACGCCACAAAAAGCATAGGCAATCATGCGCCACAGCCAAGAAAACTCGTCGGCATATTGCATTTCATAATCAAAGCCATTCTGTCGTAAACCAGCAAAGTCTCGAAAATACCGGTTCAGATCACTTGTTGCATTTTCATTCCAATCAAACCGGTAGGCAAAAACCATAAACAGCAATAAGATCGGCAGCAGCAATGTCCACCACTGTTTTTTTGTTGCAGTCATATCCTTCAGGACCATGACAAACATAATTACAACAGAAAATATGGATAATGCAAAAAACAGCATTTGTAAAATATACGCTAACAATTACATCGCTCCTTACTTTGGGAAAACAGGTTTACGCGTCATTCTGTACTGGATCAAACAACATCTGCATATTGCTTTGCAGGCAAAAATGTTCTTGCCACTGCATATAAGCAGTTTTTCCCATTTTTTCTCTTTCCTCTTTGCACATAATGGCAAAGGTCTTCATTGCTTCCAACAGATTCTTTTCATCTTCAGACTGCTCAAAAAGCAAGCCGCAACCATCGTGCACCAGTTCCGGTATGCCAAACATCCTTGGCGCGATCACCGGAAGGCCAACACTCATGGCTTCCATAATGGATACCGGCACACCTTCCGTTCTGGAACAGTTGACAAACACATCAATGCTGCTGTCTGCCAAAAACTGATGCACCTGGCGGTTTTCCATATAACCTAAAAATTCATAACTGACTAACGGATTTTCAGTCAGTTTTTCTTCTGCCATCGCTTGGATCATTTCTCCGTCAGGTCCATCGCCGATATGGATCCAGCGGATCGGGCATTCCTGCCATTTTTCCAATGCGCTGATCATCCGATCCAGCCGTTTTACCGGTAGGATCGATGAACAGGTCAGCACAGTCAATGTTTCCTTTTTCCCTCTTGCTACAAATCCGGAATTTTCCCGATCAGAGCCCAAGTAGGCTACGCTGGCATTGGGGAAAGGTTCTTGATAGTAACTGCAAAAACCTTCTTTGGCATTTTGCGAAATAAATACCACCTTGTCAAGGTTCTTGCAGATTAAATTCTTCATTAAGTAGGGATTGCAGGCATTCCGCTCTAACTGGATCTCGTAGGCATGGGCGCGGGCAAGGGCATAGACCTGCGGATACTTCCGTTTCATTTTTGCCACAGCCGCTGCATCAAAACTCAGCCAGTAGGAATACAGCACTGTTTCTTCCGGATTGCCCCGCTTTAAGGACTTTTTTAAATATCCGGTCATACGGGCTGCGCTTACAGAAAAGCGAAAAAGTTTCAGAACATTTTTAGGGGAAACTGCCTTATCCCTGATCATCCGTAGCAGTTCTTTCCACGCTTCCGTATCCAGCGCACCAACAAATAGTGCTTTCACAACATCTGATTTTTTCCCTTTTTGTACCGGGGTCAAATCTCCTTCGCCTTCACAGCGGTAGATACCTTTGGGACAAATCACATCAAATGACCCAAACCGATTCAAAAGCCACTGTTTTTCCTGCAAAAAGAAGGGATTCTGTTTGCCATCAGCCAGAATGATATTGTTGGAAACATAAATCAGCCGTGCCAACGGCGACACCTCCTCTTTGTTTTAACTCAATTTCTCATAAAGCGCATACAATTCTTTTTCTTGCGTATTCCAGTTGTACTGCTCCAAAACGGCTTTACGGCCGTTCTTGCCCATCTGTTCTGCTTCCGCAGGATGGGTTAAGATATAGTTCACCGCGTCGCACAGTTGCTTCTCATCCCGAGGGTTGACGCAAATACCACACTTGTGCTCTGCAATCAATTCCTGCCACAAAGTGTAGTCTGTGCAAATCACCGGCACACCGCATAGCATTGCCTCGTAAATCTTATTGATTCCCAAAGAGCCTCTTTTTCCGCCTACATTATCGAAATAGTCCAGCACAAGGACTGCCGCTCTGGACCGATTAAAAAATGTCGGTACTTCATTAAAGGGCAAAACGCCCAGGAATTTGACGATCCCTTTTTTATCCAGTGCAAGGATGTCATCCACTTCCTCCTGTGAGCGATACCGTCCGCACAGACGGAATTCAATACCGTCTACACCCTGCATTGCTCTAACCATAAAGGGCAGATTATACGACTGTGTAATTTGGCCTGCAAAACCCACATACTCCGACTCCGGATGATAAGGCATTTCCTCCTGCCACGCACCGGAATTCAAAAGCGGATAGTTGGTAACCATCGTGGTATTGGGATTGACTTTCGCAAATCGCTCGCACACATGGGGTGTTACAGAAATTACCGCATCTATTCTACGGCAAACATAACGTTCATAACAACTGTATAATTCCCCCAGCAATTTCTTGAAGGGTCTGGGCAACGGTAACGCATCACTGTCAGCAAAAGTCGTTGCAAAGTCCTCGTGGGAATCGAAAATGACTTTTTTTCCTTTTCTTTTCAGTTTCAGCGCAAAGGGCAGAAGTTCCATATCGTGGATCTGGTAAATATCTGCATCCAGCGCAAGCGCAAGTTTATAGACATTTTGCGGGCGCTTCAGAAGCCGGAAGAATCTATCCTGATTCTCTTCCCCTGTTCCCACAATATGAACACCGTTAAATTCTTCACTGTCTCCCCGCTCTACCAAATACACATCGTATCCGGCCTTCGCCAAAGATACACATTGTTTGTGAAAAATTCGTTGATCCTTAGGATTGTGCGAACTGGTCATATGGCACACTTTGATTGCCATCTATTAACACCTCTTTACGCTCATATAATCGCAACCGATTTATTATACTGCATTTGATCTTAAAAAGCAAATGCTATAGCACCAATTGGCAAGGCCAAGCATCCACATCATTGTCCTGGAAAACTTCTTTGAGTCTTTGATGCAGTTGTTCTGCTGTAATGCCTTTTTTCATAATTACCTGCAAAAAGCCTCCGCCACCGGCACCACAGATCATCTTGCCGTCGATCAAATCTTCCACAGACATAAATATCTGGTCAATGATCGTGTTGGTAGAACCGGCATCCACTTTCTGACTCAATTCCCAATGGTAATCAAGCAGTTTGGCAAACTCGTCCACATTGTCCCGCTCCAGTTCAAAGCGCATCAATGCAGCAACACGCTGGATCTCATTCAGGGCATAGAGGCTTTCCGGTTCATTGCCCAAATAGCGACCAACAACATCCCGCAAAAGATTTCTGGCAAGGCGCCGCTGACCGGTATAGATCAACGCAAAACGATCGCTCAGTTCCTGCTTTGTCTGTTCTGACAGATGCAGATGATCAACTTTCAGTTGCTGGAACAGCCCCGCTTTGGAGGTGATATATTTAATACCACTTGAAATGCCGCCTACCTGATCTTGCCAACCGCCACCGGTTGCCATGATCTGTTCCATGCACAGCACATGGCTGTACAAATCATCTTCGGTATGGGCGATTCCCATAAACTCAAAGATTGCTTTCACGCAAGTGGCAGAAAGAATGCTGCTTGTACCCAAGCCGCTGCCTTTCGGCACATTGGTTACCTCAGAGCGCATACAGAAGCCGCCACCCAGCCGGGTCAGGATCTGCTCCAAATTTCCGCCTGCCGCAGGAATAATACCGCAAGCGACCAACGCCGCTTTCTGCAAAGCAAAAGGATCGTAGGGTTCGCCGGTCTGCTGCAGCGGTTTGATTTCCGTAAACTCGCCGTGAACATCCATATCCCGGCTGTCGAATACGATCTTATATTCTTTCAGCCGTTCTAAGGTCACTTCCACCGGTTTCTCACCGTTTAGAAGAATCGCCGCATTCAACACGGTACCGCCGTTTTCCATACAGTAAGGCGGTGTGTCGCTCCAGCCGCCACCCCAATTGACACGGAGCGGTGACTTAACGGTGTGCCGGTCGCAGATAATTTTACAAGTACTGTTATACTGCAACTGCTCATGCGTGCTCTCTAAGATCGCGCTTTGGATCGTCGCAAAGCATTTTCCTATGTAGGATTCACCTTCTGCGCCACCCAGGATCTTGCCGATGTAGTAGTAAAGACGGATCTTTTCGCCAAAGTCGGCGTCCTTGATCCGACTATCCAGCCACTGTTGCTGGATCTTGGTCAGTTGTTTTGTTCCGCCCAACAGATTTTTCCCTTGGGAGACCGGTTTGCCGGCGCGGATCAGTTTGGCGACCTCGTCCATTTGGACAAGTTCCGCCATACGGGCATCCCACTGCATAATTGCTTCGGGGTCTGCATCATTAAAGCCTTCCCAAAGGGATTTGCGTTCAGCAGTCTGCCACGCCTGCAGATTTCCACCACTATTGGCAAAGATTTCATAGACATTTAATGCCGCCGCAATTGCCTCGGGAATACTGTTGCACACCGGATAGAGTTTTGCTTTCCATAGAGAATGATCTGCATCATTCCATAGGATTTCATTTTCCAAAGGTTTTCCAAAGAGCATATTCTTCTTCGGATCATCATTTACGCCGTAGATCCGGCAGACGAACTTACCATCCCGTTGTTTCAAGCCATGCAAAACAACATCGGAAGGAACGGTCTCATCGTGAATATCAATATAGGAAAGCAGCACATTGTCCCCTACCGTTGCCCGGGAATGGACATAAGATGTTTCCAAATAGCAGTTTTTACCGATTTTCGCGCGGTCTGAAAGGACGCTGTTATAACACGCAGTATCACCGGTGACACTGCTGGCAGTTTGATTCGTCCAACCCAAAACACGGTAGTCTTCAATTCCGCCATTCATCAGTTCCAGAATTTCTTTCGTTGTGCCGAAATGGATAAACTTTGCAGGCGCAGGACGAAGAACCTTTATACAGTAAGGCCGCAATGCATTCCACACCTGTGTCCGTGCCTGGTAGAGTTCTTCAGTAAAACCGCCTTCCGGTGTTTCCTGATAAAACTGTTCCAAAGTAGAATCCCCAGCCAGAGGATACAGAAAATCGCCATACAAGGACAAGCGCACATTACTGTTGACAAAAGCGCGATAAGAAGTCTCATCCGGTATCAGCCCATACAAAGATTCCAGCATTTCACTACTGAAGATAACAGCGCCGGTGTCAATATCCACGCAATCCCGCTCATTGACTGCGCCGCAGGCGCGGAGATTTTCCACAGTTTGCTTATGTAAAAAACGGATCACATTTCCGTCGTCGCCCGCCAAAAAAACGCCGTGGTTTTTACCGGTCTCTACATGTTCCTTGAAGGAGATCGCCGCAGCACCCCTACCGGAATAATCGATCTGCAAGGGGTTAAACAGCAGCATCACATCGCCGGACAGCAACAGCATACCGCTGTGGATTCGTCCGGGCATGGAGGACATACCTACCATAAACTCATCAAACAGCGTAGACCGTCTACCGTCAGGCAGCACCCGGGGCACCGGGGAAAACAGTTTGCCCAGGGCAGAGTACTGAGGTACACGCTTACTGTCGCCACCGCTGTGGATCACCAGGATCCGCAAACCGTCAAAAGAGGATGCCCGCTGGCGGATATAACGGAGCACGCTTAAAGTCGCGCCACCGGAACCAACACGCACGCCACCCTCATCGGGAATCACCGCAAAATGAGTATTCTTCGGCAAAACCGTTTCTCTTGCAGCCAGTTGTGCCCGGAAAGACATTGCCTGTTGCTCGTTGGACGCGGTGATGATCACATAGTCCCACACGGGAAAGCCGGGGCGGTTCAAACTGCGAACATAATCGTCCCAGGTGTCATTATAAGATTGAGATAGAAATAACGGTAAATTTGAAAGCATCTCTGTGCCTCCTAAAAGAATAATCGTCCGAAAACTGTCAATCCTCGATAGAGAGTTTTGTCATATAAGGCATATAGATTGCAGGCTCATCTTTCTCAGAATGTCGCCATTTTTCCGGTACTGTTACGATCTTGCCGGCATTCTCAGCCAAATAGGCTGCCCACCAGGAAAATGTACTGTTTGATAACACAAAATGGTTACATTGTTTCATCAAACCAAAATCTTCATAATCTTTTGTCCCTTGGACGAAGACGGTATTCTCTGGAAAATTCAGCATTTTTGCTGCCTGCGCAGCATCGTTTGTGAATACAAAGAATGTAGGGTCTTTCACATTGTCGCAAATATATCCAATTGCCCGCCGATAGTATGTCACAGAACAAACATCCAGATCCACATTGGCTGCATTCTTATAATCACCCAGTCGAATATGAAATGCTACAGAATTGCTGCCTTGAATCTGCTTTTCATAGACCTTGGCTTTTTCACTCAATTCATGACGGACATTGAATTCCACCCGCAGGCGATCAATTACACCGGCAAAATATGCTTCACCCTGAAAATAACCGTATATATATTTATTCTTTGCTGCACAATGCGGAATCTCATAGTAGTAAGGATCGAAATTAAAGAGCAATCCCTTTTTTGCATACGGGAAAAACAGTTTATCGCCGGTACGGTCTGTTTTGCCGACTACCCGGATCAGTTTCTGCAGAACATGGAAGCATTTTTGATGGAACTTCACTGTGTTCCGCTGTGACCGGGGAATATCCGTCTCTTCCCACAGAGGATATTGGGGAATGGATAAATTGTACAGAGCCAGCGGTTTTCCTTCTGGATAAAAAGTAGTATCAAAACAGATTTGCTCGCCATATTCTTCTGCCAGTTGCAGACCATAGGCATATTGATACATTTGATTGCCCAATCCACCAATCAGTTTTACAACGATCATATCGTTCCTCTTTCTTCGTGTATTACCGCAGATGCCGGTATTTCAGCAAACTTTTGACGGCGTACCACGCCATATAATAAACGCTTTGGACTATATTCAGCCCCACTGCGCGATAAGCATTCCAGTTCATTTTGGCTGCCTTAAGTTTATTTCCGGATTTGGATGTGCTGGACAGCCTATAAATCAGCAACGGCTCATCAATACCATAAGCCTTCTCGCCGGTGCGCAGAATGTTCAGCCAACAGGCAAAATCCTCATGCATACATTCGCCCATTACATAATGTTGTTGATATAGATCTTTTTTTACCAGAACTGAAGAATTTGACACGAGATTCTGCTTCAACAACCGCCGGTAACCAATCTCTTCCGGGGCATGCAGGATCCAATGGATCGGCTGTCCTTCAAAATTCATAAATTTTGATGCGGTGAATACCAAATTAGCATTTTTTTCTGCAGCCAAGCGCACTTGCTTTTCCAATTTTTTCGGTTCCCAGGCATCGTCGCTGTCCAATATAGCGATCCATTCACCCTTCGCCTCTTGCACTCCGTGTTGGCGGGTGTAAGAAACGCCCTTATTGCAAGGGTTATGGATCAACCGGATTCGAGGATCCTCAAATTCTCGGACAATAGATACTGTATTATCATTTCCACAATCGTCTATAACGATCAATTCCCAGTTTGTGTAGGTTTGGGCCAGGACGGAGCGAATTGCCATAGCAATGGTTTTCTCTGCGTTATAGGCCGCCATAATAATACTAATTAACCCAGTTTGCTCCATATTCGCTTCCTCCTATCTTCTATTTTGCATTCTTAATGTTGTTGCAATTTATCCATGATCTTCTTGATTTGGGTTTCCCAAGTCATATTCTCTTTTGCGTGCTGCCGCATTTGTGCAGGTATTTCAGGCATGCTTCGCATTTTTCGTGCAAAGTCAATTACTTGACGGACATCAATCAACGTGTCATCATTTGTTACTTGCACACAAAAGGGTAATGCACTGGAAAATGCAGGATCATCCCCTGCATAGATAAAAGGTAAACCTCTTGCGCAATATTCCCGTATTTTTAGAATGGATGAGAATGTAAAATTCTTTCTGTATAAACCAAGCGTGCCAATACCAACATCCACCCGGTCGAAAATCGGATCCAATTCTGCACCGGTTTTTACCCCGTGGAAAACAACCTGGTCACCCAGTCCCAGTTCTTCGGTTAGGGCTGTCCATTGGGCAAGACCGCCGTTGCCTTCACCGCCGACCATGTGCAAGACCACTTGCTCTCTTTCCGAAGGATCCAGTTGCGCAATGCCGTTAATTATCCTGTCGTAGCCCTGCCATGTACTCATAGACGCCAGTGCCAGCAAGTGGATCTTTTCTTGGTCGAAATTCGGTTTTCGCATAGGCAGCAGATCCACATCTGTGCCGTTTTCAATGTTCAGTGCCGGGATCTCATCGATACTGTCTTCTTTATCGCCAATAAGCGTATACAGGCTCAAATGTGGGTGTACCTTTCTCCACCAGCTACGGGAATAATCCAGGCACATTTCCCGCAAAGTGCCCTGCTGTCTTTCGCCGCCACCGGGATATGTGGGGATCTCTTCCACCAACTTTGCTCCGCTGCGAACAATATCCAAACACATCCGATAGCCATTATAAGACAACGGACACCGGCGCAAATAGACAACATCAAAGGTTTCTTTCTTTACTACACGGCGCACAGAATCAAACAAATCTAAAAATGCTTTGGTATGGATGTAATACTTCCAATTACCAAACCATATTTTTTTGATCGGTATTTTTTCCCCATTGCGGATCAGGTATGTGTACTTCCGGTCATAGCCCACAAAATACGCCTCATGGCCCAATGCTTCCGCTGCGCGCATCTGACCGTTGAACTTATTCTTCAGCGAATAGGCGTCCGCAAGGGGATATTTCATTATGAACAGCACTTTCGCCATAAATACAACCTAACTTTCTACTTTTTGAGAACTGCCCGTTTGAATATCTTCCAGCCGTGGAGCAGGTCGAACCGTTCCCGGAAAATGTCCACAACTTCGTAACGGCTATCCCGGTTGATGGTGTGGATCCTTTGGGCAGGCATCCCTGTTTCCTGGGCTGTGATCTTCTTTACCAAGTTTTCAGACAGCGTAGCGCCGTCCATCTCATATACCAACAGCGCCTCACCGTATTTTTCTGCGCAATCCTGCGCCGGACGGAAAAGTTTTCCCGCTTGCCGCCACAGATTGCCCGCCGGTCTGCCCACATTGGTTTTATATATTTTCTCGCTGCATTTTTGCAGTGTTTTTTCTTCCATATTCAGGACAAAGCAAGATAGCGACCATTGTTTTCCCTGCTTTTCGTAACTTAAAAGAAATCGTCCTTTTTCGTTTTCATACACCGTAGAATCTACATAGGAAACATCCCGCAACAACACCGTATCCAATTCCCATTTATCGGGGAATTCCACCGCCCGGTATAGTTCAACAGTTTTGTTAGCCGATGTCTCCGGGATCATATAGACTGTGTCGTTATAAGAAAAAACACAGGGATAACTCATATGGTAAGGTCGACGGATCACAATTCCCTTGTTCACAGGGACACCATCTTCAAAAATATAATAGCCGATACCCGCTCTGTTTAATTCTGTTTCATACTGTTCACAAAACAGATAGTGCTGTCCTTGATACTCGAATAAAAACGGATCTGCTACCCATTGGTTTTCCGGAAGACCTTTCCGGGCATCCTGAAACGCGGTTTTTTCCTGCATGTCCCGATAGGCAACTGACCAGCAGCCGCCTACGAAGGCTTTGTAAAACAGTTTTCGGATCCCCATAGACTTTCCTTTCGTCACAGTGCTTCCCTGTATATCTCCTGCAATTCCTTGCGAACTTTTTCCTTGCTGTACAGCATTACGGTTTCCCGGTATTTTCCGGACATATCCGCAGCCCATTCGCTGTCGGTTTTTACCCGCCGGATGGCGTTGGCAAAATCCTCGGCATTTTTCGGATCGCACAGCGCATCTTTGGGTAGAAGTTCCCGGATGCCTCGCGTGTCTGAACCGATGCAGGGAACACCTGCGTCCATAGCCTCCAACAGTGCTCTGGGCACGCCTTCCCGGAAAGAGGGCATCACGAACAAATTCGCTGCAGCTATAACCTCCGGGAAATCCGTGCGATAGCCCAAGAAACGAACACAGTCTTGCACGCCATACTTTTCAGCCAATTTCTCCAGGTTAGTCCGTTCTGCGCCTTCGCCGCAAACCAGATAATACACAGACGGGTCTTTTAATTTACCCATCGCTTCGATCAGCACACGGTTATTTTTGTTTTTATTCAAAAATCCGGCAGACAGCAGCACAAACGCGTTCTCAGGAACGCCCAGTTCCATACGCTTTTGCGCCCGATCTACGGTCACCTGCTTACCGGTTTCCACGCCTGCGCCATGAACTAAGCAGGGCGCTTTGCCGCTACGCAATTTAAACTTTTGCGCCGCCAGCAGATCTTCCCGGGTAATGGTGATCAGCACATCTGTCCAGTGCGCCATCCATTTTTCCTGCCAGTAGTAAACCGTTCTGTTCAGAAGAGGCGCACCCTCAAAAAACAAAAATCCGTGGGCGGCGTAAATAACCTTTTTGACTCCCATCTGTTTCGCTACCAATCTTGCCAGCATACCGCCGATGGGTGTACTGCAGTGTACCGCCTGGATATTTTCCCGGATGATAATGTCTTTGATCATCTTCAATGCTTGAAGATTTGTCAGTTTCAATGGGTTGCTGTGGATGGGGATTTGTTTTTGCTTACACGGAATTTCTGATAAATCACCGGCAAACCCGGAGAAATCCGCCGCCCAGACCACCTGGTGACCCAGTTCTGTCAGCGTTTCTATCACATTGCGAAATCCCAATGCATACGTTTTCACTTTGTTGGTCACCAGCAGTATCTTCATCCCTATCGTCCTTTACACGATCAACTCTTTTAGCCGCCGGATACATGCTTCCGTTGCGTTGCCCGGATGCTGCACATAGCCGTCACAATAGGCTTTGCATTTTCGGCTGGCAGCCTCATAATCCATATCCCGGATATAGGAAACAACTTCCTCGTCTGTGTATTTTAATCCGTCGGGAAACTCTGCCTGAATATCCATGTGCAAACCGGTAACACGGCAATACTGTTCGTAGTCATAGGCAAAGCAGACCATCGGCTTGCCCAACAGACCGTAATCAAAAAATGCGCTGGAATAATCGGACACCAAAATATCCGCCGCCAAATACAGTTCGTTGACATTGGGATAATCTGAAACTTCCCGCCAAAAACCGTCTTCCCGTTTTAGTAATTCCTGATGGGTGAAATGATGGAATCTGACAAGCACAACATACTCGTCACCCAAAGTATCTTCCCACAGGGCGTAATCGAGAGGCGCGATAGAGTACTCCCGCCAGGTAGGCATATAGAGAATCGCTTTCTTCCCTTCCGGGATATTCAGTTTCTGCCGCACTTTTTCCCGGTCTTCCGGGGTAAAGGTCAGCAGTTCATCTTCCCGGGGGCGTCCGCACCAAAGAAGATTCTCTTTTTTAGCGTTAAACCAATAGAGCATCTCGTTGGCAAAATACTGACCGTCCACGCAAATAACATCCACATGGGAAAAATCGTAATCTTTTCGCCCTTTTACCGCACCGCCGATTTTCTTTGGACCGGTGCCGTGCCAGGTATTGAGATAGACCGTGCGTTTCTTCTTAAAATGCAGTCCGCGCTCGATGTTCACATCTGTGATCCATATTCTGGCTTTCAGCGCGGTAATGAAATAAGCCAGGGAATCGATCTTGACCGTTTCCGCTCCGGTCACAAAAAACTGCTCCGGATGGGAAAACGCCCACACATACCGGTAATCCCGAAATTGGGGGTCGCAACGCATTTGTTCAAATAAAACACGGGGACTTCCGTCATACTGATCGCCGCTCATTGCGGACAGAAGTACCAGTTTCGGATCGTTGCCGGTGAACAGACCGAGGATACGGAACGCAAAACTCATTATGACCCGGTAAAAAAACTGCACCCAGGTATATCGTTTGATGATATATGCCAGTTTCTGCCGCATTCTCGGTATCCTTTCTCTGTTTTTGGACTATACGTTCTGCAGTTCCTTTTCTTCCGCCTCGGTGTCTGCCATTGCGGTAGTTTGACCTTCGGCAATGCCGTCGGTACTTTCCGGAACGAACAGGATCTTGATGGTAGCGAAGATGATCCGCAGATCTTCCACGAAACTGGGGTTTGCTATGTACATCAGGTCCATCTGCAGTTTGTCGTAGGGAGTTGTATTGTATTTGCCGTAAACCTGGGCATAACCGGTAAGACCGGCTTTTACTTGCAGGCGAAGTTTAAATTCCGGCAATTCTTCTTCATACTGGGCAGCGATCTCCGGGCGCTCCGGGCGGGGACCCACAACACTCATACTGCCGCCCAGGATATTCAGCAACTGGGGCAGTTCGTCAATACGCAGTTTGCGAATTACGCGACCCACAGGCGTAATCCGGTCATCCTTATCACCGGTGGACAGACGGGCAACGCCGTCTTTTTCCGCATCTACACGCATAGAGCGGAATTTCATCACCTTAAAGATTTTGCCATCCTTGGTCAAACGGTCCTGTTTATAAAACACCGGTCCACCGTCGTGGGTTTTGATGGCAATTGCTGTAACGATCATGATCGGGCTGATCGCCAACAGCACCAGTGCGCTGCTGACAATATCAAACAACCGCTTGATAAGTTTCTCCTCCGGGCGAGGGTTGCATCTGCCCACGCGCAGCACCGGCAGATGGAACATGTGCATCTTCCGGGCGCCGCTCATGATAATGTCGCCGATCCGGGGGATCACATACACATCAATATCATTGGCTACGCAGTATTTCAGGATCACATTCCGCTCATGGCTGTTTACGCCGCTGACAAACACGGTGTTCATATCCTGCAGTTTGGAAAGATCCTTGACGCACTCCTCTGCCGCAGCAGCATAAACAACGTCAAATTTTTTCTGCAGACCGTAATCCTGGATCAAACCTTCAATGCCATATCTGCGATCATAAATGATGGCAGACTTTTTAGGTGGAAAACTTTTGTAATACCACTGATGCGCCAGCGTAGACCAGATCGTCGCCAGCACCAACTGTATCACCAGCGTTACCAGCCCGGGCCACAAAGATGGGAAATGCCGCCGCAGCAACCAGATGATCACAAACATAATGGCATCCGACAGCAAGATCGCCAGACCCTGGCTGTAAACCATCTCGGAGATCCGGTTAATGGACACCAGAAATGCATCGTAAATTCTGGCAAACAGAACATACAGAAACAAAAAGACAGCAATCACAGCATAGTGTCCCATACGGTAATAGGAGACACCTTCGGAATAAAATAAGTACCAGCATGCGCCAAAGGGCACAACCATTAATATCACATTCAGCAGTTTGATCAACCGCAGACCTAAATCATGCTTAAAATCTTTCACATTATCTCCCTCGTCGCTCTTGATTTTCAGGGTTTTGCTTTGCTTTCTTTTATACAGTAAAAAACTGTGAAAAACCCGCTTCCCCATCAATAGTCACAGTTTTATACATTATACTATAGAAAAGCCGAAAAAGCAAGAAAAATTGCTTTGTATTTCCTGCCATTTTCTATACAATATGCACTATTTTTTATCTTGAATTTTGTCGGATTTTTCAAACATTTTTTCATTATACGACCCAAGAAAGCAAAATTTTGTCGAAAGAGGAATGTTCCGGGAAAAAGTCCGGATGCCCTTGCAAGGCAGAACGGGTTGTGGTATACTGTTTTCAAGGAAATTTCTACAAAAATGCAAAAGCAAAAGGCAAAGGAGAATGGTTATGCTTGATAGAAAATACGCAGATTTTGCGTGGGAGCAAGCGGCCGCCGTATTGGCGATCGACTCCCCTTCCGGTTACACGAAACAAGCGGCTGCCTGGGTGAAGAAATCCTTCGAAAAAATGGGTTTTTCCGCTTACTTCACCACCAAAGGCGGCGTCATTGCTGACCTGGGTGGCAAAGATGATAAAAACGGTTTGATGCTGGCTGCCCACGTGGATACTTTGGGCGGTATGGTGGCGCAGATCAAAGGCAACGGGCGACTGCGTCTGACCCCCTTGGGCGGCATGAGCGCCAACAACGGCGAGGCAGAAAATGTAAAGGTTTATACCCGTAACGGCAAAGTGTTTGAAGGCACGCTACAACTGTGTAATGCATCTGTGCACGTAAACGGCGATTATGCTACTGCCAAGCGAACTTTTGACACTACCGAGGTGGTTCTGGATGCAGCCGTTTCCGGCGCTGAGGATGTGAAAAATCTGGGCATAGAAGTGGGCGATGTTGTATGTTTTGACCCCCGCACCCGGCGCACAGAAAGCGGCTATTTGAAGAGCCGTTTTTTGGATGACAAACTGTCTGTCGGTATCTTGCTGGGATTTGCAAAATATGTTGCCGACAACGCCTTGGAACTGCCCCGAAAAACCTATGTTCACATCACTGTTTACGAGGAAGTGGGACACGGCGGCTCCGGTTCTGTGCCGGCAGGTGTAACAGAGGCGATCAGCGTGGATATGGGCTGTGTGGGTGAAGGACTTTCCTGCACGGAGCGGCAGGTATCCATCTGTGCCAAGGATTCCGGCGGCCCTTACAGTTATGATGTTGTAGGCGACCTGATCGAGGCTGCAAAAAAGTCCGGCGCAGACTACGCCGTGGATGTTTATCCCTTCTACGGCTCTGATGTAGAAGCCACGCTTCGGGGTGGATATGACCTGCGCCACGGTCTGATCGGTCCCGGCGTCTACGCCAGCCACGGCTATGAACGCAGCCATATTGACGGTGTTTACAACACATTAAAACTGTTGATCGCATATATAAACCGGTGATTTTGAAACCGTTTGTAATTGACACACAAGGCTTTCAGACATATAATCTTTATTAGGAACAAGTTTCTACTATTTATAGAGAAAGAAGAGAAAGAGAGGAATAAAAATGTTCTGTTCTAACTGTGGTTCTCCCATCCCTGAAGGCGGAAAATTCTGCCTTAACTGCGGCAGCGCCGTTGCGCAGCAGCCTGCTGAAAACGAAGTACCCCTGCAGCAGGCAGATGAGACCGTTGTATTGACCCAAGCGGAAGCCGCGCCTATTGCGCAACCTGCAGAAGAAACATTCTCCGCGCCTGTTTTTGAAGCACCCAAAAAGAAGCCGCTGAATCTGTTTGCTCTGATTGGCGGCATCGTAGTGGCATTGGCTGCTGTGGTCGCGCTGGTTTTAAACCTGGGCACTTTGAAAAAGACCTTTACCAAGACCTTTGCTTCTCCCGAAAAATACATGCAGCAAGTCTATCAGGATGCTGTAAAAGACGGCAGTGAGGATTTCGCCGAGGCTTACGGCACATATCTGGAACAGATGACTGATGACTCCCAAAATGTCAAAGGGGAACTGAAATTCGTCCTTACCGACGATGGCAAGCAACTCCTTGCAACTGTTCTCACTCCGGACGGCGGTGTCGACGAAGTTGATAAGTATTTAGGTTTTATCAACGATCTGGGCATTTCTATGGAAATGAACACCAAGAAAGAGATGCTTGACTACACGATCGGCCTTATCGCCGGTGGTGAGACAGTACCCGTTGTCAATGCCATTATGGATATGGCGCAAATGAAAATGTATCTGAGTTCTTCCCACTTTACAAGCGAGTCTCTTTATATGGATATGCGTTATAATATGCCTGCTGCCTACGATCCCGAGATGATGAAGGATCTGGTAAAGGTGCTTCCCGACGAAAAGACTGTAAACAAACTCCTGAACAAATACAGCAAGGTGGTTTTGGCAGAACTGGACGATGTTGACAAAGAGACCACTACCCTCAGTGTAGGCGATGTGGAGCAGAAAGTTACAGAACTGACCTGCAACCTCTCCCAAAAAGACCTTGTAAAGATCCTTTGCGCAGTGATGGAAGAAATCAAAGACGATGATGACATCCGCAAGATCGTAAAATCCATCCAGTCCTATATGGAAGAAAAGGGTATGTATTATGAGGACGAGGATATTTACGAAACGATGATCGATAGCATTGATGAAATGCTCGATTCTAAAGATGATGCTTTGGACAACGCCGACACCGCAGATATGCTTACCCTGACCACGCTGGTAAACAACAAGCATGAGATCACCGGTTTCTCCGTCTGCGTGGATGACAGCGAGGTCTTTACCTACGGCTGCGCATTTGACGGCAAGGAATTCGCTACTGAAATCAAGGCTTTTGAATTCGGCGAAGAGTTGTTTGCCATCACCGGCGAAGGCACCAAAAAGAAGGGTATCGTGGACGCCCGCTATGCCGTTTCTGTGGAATCTATGTCCGGTCTGACCATCGAAGTTTCTGACTTTGATGAGAAAACCTTTGAAGAGGACGGCTATTTAAATGGCACTTTCGAAATCATTCCTTCCAAGGATCTGTTGAATGAGATCCTCGGCGCAGATGCTGACGAAATGGCATCTGCTGTCAATATGGCAAATCCCTCCATTATGCTGGTTGTGAATGCCCAGGAAGATACCGCTGCTACCGAACTGTATGTCTGCGCCAGCGGCAACAAGTTGGCTGGCATCGTTATGAACGCCACCATAGGCGAGGCAAAGAAGATCTCCGTTCCCTCCAACGCCACCGAGGTTATTGAAGGCGATGAGTTTGCCGATTGGCTGGCAAGTTTTGATCTGACCAAACTGGAGTCTGTTGTGGAAAAACTGAATCTGCCTGACGAACTGAGTGAAATGATCGACACCTTTATCAACGAAGGCGGTTTCGGCGCTATCGCTAATGCACAGAGCAACGATGTAGTTGCATACTCTGCCGCATAACTGCAAAATTTACATCAGGCCGGGATACAAACTCTTTTAAGAGTTGTGTTCCGGCCTGCTTTGGAGATAGACACAATGAAAATAGAGATTCAAAACATAACAAAGCATTTCCGCAGCAAGGAAGTTCTCAAAGGGGTTTCCTTTTCCGCTGTCAGCGGTCAGTGCATCGGCATTTTAGGCAGCAACGGCTGTGGCAAATCCACCCTGCTTTCCATTTTGGCAGGTGTACTTCCCTGCGACAGCGGCGCTTTTTTGTATGAGGGCAATGACCTGTTTCATTTTCGCCGTCAGCGGGCAGAACTGGTGGGCTATGTACCCCAGGGCACACCGTTGATCGAAGAATTGACCGCTTACGACAACCTGCTTCTTTGGTATGACAAAAAGCAACTGCACAAAGAACTGCAGGGCGGTTTGCTGGAAATGCTTGGGGTGGGAGATTTTCTGAAAGTCCCCGTTTCCAAACTCTCCGGCGGTATGAAAAAGCGCCTTTCCATCGGTTGCGCGATTGCCAAGCATCCGCCGATCCTGCTGCTGGATGAGCCGATGGCTGCATTGGACTTTGTCTGCAAACAGCGGATCTCCCGGTATTTGACCGAGCACAAAGAAAAAGGCGGCATTCTGATCCTGGTCACCCACGATGTGCAGGAACTTGACCTTTGCGATGCCTGCTACATTTTGAAAGACGGCGTTTTGGCGCCCTATGCATACACAGGCGATCTTGAGGCGTTGGTGGAAAAATTGTGATATGAAACAGTACTTAAAAACACAAATCAAACATTTGGGGAAAACCGCGCCGTTTGTTGCTTTGGCAGGTGTGATCCTTCTTGCCGGTTTGCTGCTGATCCTCTCGGGAATTTTACAACTCTCCGCAGAAGACAGCAAAAACCAGATCTTTCGCATCGGTATTGCTGGCGACATTGAAAACGACTATTTCCAAATGGGAAAAACTGCGATGGAAACCATGGATTCTTCCCGATTTACCATGGAATTTCCGGAAATGACCGAAGATGAGGCCCGGTCGGCGCTGGAACAAGGACGGCTTTCTGCCTATGTTGTCCTGCCCGACGGTTTTATGGAAAAAGCCCTTCACGGTGAGATCCTGCCCATCCAGTTTGTCACCTCCTCCGGCGGCGGTCTTTCGACCATATTGAAAGAGGAAGTCACCCTGGCTGTAGAAACGCTGCTTATGGGCGCGCAAAAAGGCATTTGGGGAATTTGGGACGCATTGATCGATGAAAACCAAGGCGATCTCGGCTATGACGCCTCTAACCAATTGACCATCGAATATATGGATGTGATCATCCACCGGGACAAAATGTACCGGGTGCAGGACTTGGGCATCTCCGACGGTCTTTCCCTGGGCGAGTATATGCTCTGCGGTATCAGCGTGTTGTTCTTTTTGATCATCGCTATCCCCTACGCATCGGTTTTTGTGCGGAAGGATTCCGCGCTGAGCCGTATGCTTTGTGCCAAGGGAATTTCTGCCGGCAAACAGATCGGTTTGGAATTTTGCGCGTTTTGCATTGTTCACTTTGTTGCAACTGCCGCTGTTTTCGGCGTGGGCGCCGCGGTCTATTTTGCGTTGCAAAATACATCGCTTTTTGTGGGCTTGCCCTCCATTCCCATTTTTGCATTTTTCCTGCAGAGTCTGCCGGTTATGGCAATGGTTTTGAGTTTGATGCTGCTTTTGTTCGAAATTTCCGGCGATATGATCAGTGGTATTTCCCTTCCGTTTTTTCTGTCTGTTGCCCTTTGCTACTGCGCCGGCTGTCTGTATCCCATTCACACCCTGCCTGTAGCAATGCAAAAAATCGCCGTCTATTTACCCACCGGTATTGCCGCAAATTATCTTGGCAACTGTCTTTCCAACACGCCGGATATGCTCCGGTTATTGGGAATGGTCTTATACACCGGTATATTCCTGTTCCTCACGGTTTTAGCGCGGAAACATAAACTTGCAAGGAGAACTTAACTGCCGTATGAAAACGATCGCTAAATGGTTCTTACTGCTGAACAAACGGCTGTATAAAAAGAAGATTTTTTTGATCTTACTGGCTTTGATACCCATTCTGGTTTTGGCTTTGGGCATCTCTGCCCGGGAAGAATCCGGTTTCATCCATATCGCCCTCGCCCAGGCAGATGCCAACGATCCCCTGGGTGAGGCGATCATACAAGATCTTTTTGACAGCAGCAGGCTGATCACCTTTGCCCGCTGTGATACCCCTGCAGAGGCGGAAGAACTGGTAAAAACCGGTCAGGCGGATGCCGCCTGGATCTTTCAAAAAGATCTTACTGACCGTCTGCAGGATTTTGCCAAAGATCCCTCTCAGGCAAACTATATGGTAAGCGTAGTCCAGCGGCAGGATAATGTGGCGCTGCGGCTATCCCGGGAAAAACTTTCCGGCGCTTTGTATAATCACTGCAGCGACCATATTTATTTAAACTTCATCCGGACGCAGACCCCTGCTTTGGACGGTGTTACCGACGCAGAACTTTTGGCGTATTACGATGCATTTCTCCGGGACGCGCCACTGTTTGAATTCCCCGCCACTACAGATGTTTCTGACCCTTCTGCAGACAGTTATTTGCTGATGCCGATCCGTGGTCTTTTAAGCATATTGGTGGTGCTGTGCGCCCTTGCCGGCGCAATGTTTTACATCAAAGACCAAATGCAGGGCACTTTCGCCCACATCCCTTTGGGTAAAAAGTTTTTTGTGGAATTGGGTTGCCAAACCATTGCCGTTGCTAACATTTGCTTTGCAATGGTGATCGCCTTGGTCATCACCGGGCTCTCTGTTTCCATCGGTCGGGAGATCGGTGTCGGGTTGCTGTATGTGCTCTGTTGCGCTCTGTTTGGTATGCTGATCCGCAGGATTTTTAACAATGTAAAGTTTTTTGGCGCGATCATCCCCTTGTTTACCACGTTGATGATCGGCATATGTCCGGTATTTTTTGAATTTCGGGTAACCCGCCCCCTGCAATTGCTGTTTCCACCAACTTACTATATCAACGCCATTTATAACAACCGCTATGTCGTGTATATGGCGCTGTATTGCCTTTTGATGCTGCTGGTTCTGCTTTGTATGCATAAAATAGAACTGCGCAACAGAAGATCCAACTGATCAAACAGCCGGTTTTGGTAAAAATCTGAAACCGGCTTATTTTTTCTTTACATTTGCAATATCAGTCATTATAATTAGTTATAACGATTTTGGTCTGATTTCTTAAAAGTATCGTCTTAATATATAAAGACAGATTTTTTCGTCATTCGTATAATAAAAACAGGAAAATACTTAAAAAGGAGTTTTTATTATGGCGCTTTATGATGAATTTCGCTTTAAACCTGCACCCTGGCTGCCCCACAGCGAACTGCCTCTGGAGGAACTGGAGAGAGTTCGTAACATCAAGCGGGAGGATATGGAGTATACCAACGAAAACGGTTTCTCCGTAAAGGTGGTCATCGACCCCACACTGCACATGGTGCAGGATATGTTCTACCGTATTTTGATGTCCGACATCAACGATACGCCCTTCTCTATGATCTGTCCTAACCAGTGGCCCGGCGCTTACTCCGCTGTTGCCAATATGCTCAACAAATTCAATGTTTCCGCCCGGAATGTCCACGCCTTTGCTATGGACGAGTGGGCTGACGAAGATGGTAATGTAGCGCCTTTGACCTACGGCGCAGGTTTGGGCTATTCCTTTATGAATCACTTTTACGGCCGCATTCGGGAAGATCTCCGTCCTCCCGTTGACCACTGGCACACCCACAACAACGACAACAAGGGCACGGATGTCTACTCCAATATGATCGACGACATCACCGGCGGTGGCGTTGATGTGGTCTACACCGCTACCGGCTGGCCCGGACATACCGCTTTTATCGATCCCCGCACCGAAGAGTTCAAAGCAGACACCCTGGAAGAATTCTGCCAGTTGGGATCCCGGATCGTCACCGAAACACCTTTGACCATATGCGAGAACTCTCTGTTCTCCCCTATGGGCGCTTCCGGCGACGTATGGGCAGTTCCCTACAAAGCCGCTACCATCGGTCCCCGGGACATCTGCCACGCAAAAGAGCGAGTAGAACTGCACAACTTTGTTAACCCTGACGGCTCTTCCTGGCAGAGAATGGTCTCCCGTTTGGAACTGTATGGTCCTATCTCCCAGGAATTTCCCGCCTCCATCCTGCGTTTGGGTAAGGGTACCTGCTATGTATCCGAAGCCATTGCTAAGCCTTTCGCCAGTTGGCACTGCGGCATTGCCGACGGAGATCTGTAATGGCACTTTTAGATGTAAAACCTTATGACAAACTGGTTTACGAGCAGGAACTGAAAGATTTTCTGCCGGACACCTTTATTGATTGTCATACCCACATTTGGCTGGACGAGCAGAATCATTTTTGCCAGGATACTGCCAGCCGTTCCTGCGCCTGGCCCAATATGGTGGCGATGGACAACTCTGTGGAAGACCTGAACGAGACCAATCGACTGTTGTTCCCGGACAAGAAGGTCATCTCCGTTCTCTACGGTCAGCCAATGATCACCATTGACCTGAAAAAGAACAACGACTATGTGGCTGCTTGCGCTAATGCCAACGGTTTTCCGGCGCTGTACATCAGCCATCCCAGTCAGAGTGCGGAGTCTGTGGAGCGGGCAGTTTTGGCAAATCCCTGCTTTAAGGGACTGAAAGTTTATCTTCAGTTTGCCCCCTCTTACATTCCCTCTAACGAGATCCGCATTTACGATTTCCTGCCCCAGGAGCACTTGGCTCTGGCAGATAAGCACGGCTGGGTGGTGCAGTTGCATATCGCCCGCCCCAGAAGGCTTGCCGACCCGGTAAACTATATGCAGATCCGGGAAATTGAAGAAAAATACCCCAATCTCCAGTTGATCGTCGCCCACTTGGGCAGAGCCTACGCAGACGAGGACTTGGGCGATGCCCTGCCCTACTTAAAGGATATGAAAAAAACTGTGTGGGACTTTACCGCCAACACCAACCAAACCGTAATGGAAAAGGTGCTGGAAATGGTAGGACCTGACCGTTTTCTTTACGGAACGGACTTCCCCATCTTCCGGATGAAAGCCAGGCGGACTGTGGAAAATGGCTTCTACATCAACGAGATCCCTGCCGGTTCTTTGGGCGATGTTTCTGCTGACCCCCACATGCGGGAAATTCCTTATCCGGAAGCGGACAAAATCAGTTTCTTCATCTACGAAGAGATCCTCTCCTGCAAACGCGCCTGTCAGAATTTAGGTCTGGGCAAAGCAGAAGTAAACAAGATTTTCTACGAAAATGCCGCCAAAATTTTTGGAATTCAATGAGGTTTATGCTATGGAAACTAAGACCAAATTAAAAATGATCCACACGCTGAAAAATATTCCCGATTTCACCCTGGAAGATGGTTATACCATTCGTTTTTTCCAACCCGGCGATGAGCAACTTTGGCTGGAACTGTGCCAACACGGTCTTCTTGACAATATGTCTATGGAAAACTGGGACACCTGCATCACCGCATTCCCCACTTTAGTGCCTGAGCGGGATCTGTATTTTGTTTGCGACCCCGAGGGGAAAGAAGTTGCTACCACCATTGCTTTTACCCTGCCTGAGGGTGACGGACTACTGCACATGGTTGCCGCTGCGCCGGAATCCCGGGGACACGGTCTTGGCTATGCCATGACTGTTTACGGCATCCAGAAACTTGCCAGGGAAGGTGAAGCAAAGATTATGCGGCTGAACACTGATGATTTCCGCAAGGGCGCTGTAAAAGTTTACCTGCGTTCCGGTTTCCAGCCGGTGTTATATGATGACGATATGCAGGAACGCTGGCAGGCGCTGTGCGACGAATTTGATTTCCACGGCGTGGAGATGCTGGATATGGATGGCAATCCCACCGGCGTGATTCTGTAAAGACAATTTTGAAAGGGCGGTGACAAAAATGACGGAGAACAGACTGCAAAAGACAGTCCCGGCATTTCGTGTTACCGCCCTTGCCAATCTTTCTTACTATCAATTCCCGGAGAACTTCTCCTTCGCCGGAGAGCAGCACGATTACTGGGAACTGACTTATGTGGACAAAGGGCAGATCGCGGTCCAGCAGGACGGCAGCACCTTTTTGCTGAAAGCCGGGGAAATGCTGCTGTGCAAACCCAATGTGTTTCACACCTGCCGTGTCTACCAAGACGCGCCTGCCTGCGTTGTGGATATTGAGTTTGCAATAGATATGCCCATTCCGGAAAATTTTGGCGATGAGATCATCATTCTCAACGCAGAACAGCGGCAATGTATGGCCACCATTATCCGGGAGGCATCACAGACATACGCGCACTTTGACAATCTGCCTGCCGCCGTACAGATGGAACTGCTGGAAAATGCGCCCTTGGGCAGCCAGCAGATCATTTGCAACCGTTTGGAAGAACTGCTGATTTACGCCTGCCGGGGCAACCGGAGCATTCGCATCGACCGGCGGCTGATCCCCACGGATCTGCAAACCAATCTGGCTTCCCAGATCCAGGCTTATATCAGCGAACACCTAAGTGAAAAGATCACCCTGGAACGGCTTGCCCGGGATCACTGCATCAGCATCACAAAACTAAAACGGATCTTCCGGGATGATGTGGGCGCTTCCGTTATCACCCACTTGACCAACCAGCGGATCAAGGAGGCAAAAAACCTTATCCGCAAAGATCAGTTGAATTTCAGCCAGATCGCAGAGGCTGTGGGATACGACAGCATCCACTATTTCTCCGCTGTTTTCAAAAAGCAAACGGGTATGACCCCAACAGAATACGCAAACTCTGTAAAACAAAAATAAGACTCGGAGGCGCACCTCCGAGTCTTTCTTTTATGCGATTTTCTCTTTGGTTTTCCGGTGAATACACCGAACTGCCAACCGGTTTACCCAGTAAGAGAGCAAGGTAAACAGAATATTCAGCGCCGACACGATCAGTACATACAGCAGTTGCGCCAGCACATAACCTGCTGCCGCCTGCACCGCCAATCGCACAGATTCCAAAGGCGCAATGTTGCAACTGTAATAATTTGCATAATTGGTCTTGAGCACTTGCGCCATCGTCGCAGAAATGACGCAGAAAATACTCACGCAAATAACCACCGCCCGTTGTTCCCCCTTGGGTCGTGGCGTATAAATGTCCAAAGCCAGCACGCAAAATGTGGCAAAGATCATCAAATTATGGAATGTTACGGTATGGAAGTCCATATAGCCGTTCCAGTAATTTTCAATATTACCTGCGCTGTAGATAAGGCAAGGGTAAATAAGCGTCAGCAGCGTCATCGCCATACACAGCGATGCGGATACCGCCCGGACGGTTTCTTTATGTTTGCCGTTGTAAAACGCCATTGCGGGCAGGGCAAAGATCAGCATGGAACAGTAGTGCAGCGGAATATGGTACAAGTCATATCCGTTTATAAAGGATACAACCTGCTTGCCGATCTCCAAAAGAATGACAATTACTGCCATAATTTGTATCGGGATCATACGGACAGAAAGGGATTTCTTGCCGATGGTCAGCCGCAGGATCACCGCAGCGGCAAGCATAACCATTGTAGCCGGAAGCAGCGTTTTTAAATGGGCATCAGACCATAATTCCACTTTTCATCCCACCTTTCAACATTTCTAAACAAATTATAACAAACACGCGTCTAGGATACAAGCCGGGAATTCTTAAGGTTTTCCTAAATATTTCCTGTATTTTTTATAGAAACTGTTGACGGCGCATATTTTTTTATGCCATAATATAAGAAAGCGGCTTTGCCGATTTTGCTTTTACAAGGAGGCTGACCCTATGAAAAAAACGGTTCAGGACATTTTAGCGCTGATTGAAGAAAATGACATCCAGATGATTGATTTTAAAATGGTGGATATTCACGGTCAATATCGCCATGTGACCATCCCTGCCGGTCATTTTTCGGAAGACACTTTGAAAGACGGCATCGGTTTTGACGCTTCTAACTATGGCTATGCCGTGGTGGAAAAAAGCGATATGGTGTTCATTCCCGACCCGGACACGGCTGTGATCGATCCCTTCTGCGAGATCCCCACGCTGTCTATGACCGGCAACGCTATGATCATCGATTCCCCGGAAAACCGTCCTCTTGCCCAGTATCCCCGAAACATTGTTCTGGCGGCGGAAAAATATATGCAGAATTCCGGTATTGCGGATACGATGCTGATTTTGCCGGAATTTGAGTTTTACCTCTTTGACCAGGTAGGCTGGCAGGTGCGTCCCGATGCCATCGGTATGGCGCTGGATGTAAATCAAGCCCATTGGAATTCCGATACCGAGGGTATGGGCTGCGTCGTTCCCAAACAGAAAAACTACCACATCGCAAAGCCTTTTGACCCCACTTATGAGTGCAGAAGCGAAATGTGTATGCTGATGGAGCAGGCAGGCATCCCCATTAAGTACCACCATCCGGAGGTGGGCGCCGCCGGTCAGTTTGAGATCGAGCCCCAGTTGGGCAAAATGAGCGAAATGGCTGACGCCTCTATGATGATCAAGTATATCATCCGCAACACCGCATTAAAGTATGGCAAAACCGCTACTTTGATGCCTAAGCCCGTTTACGGCGAGGCAGGCAACGGTATGCACGTGCATATGCTGCTTTTAAAAGACGGCGAGCCGGTGTTCTCCGATGACAACGGCTATTCCCACTTAAGCGAAACTGCCCACTATTTTATGGGTGGGCTTCTAAAACATATCGCCTCTCTGTGCGCCATCACCAACCCCAGCACCAACTCCTTTAAGCGTCTGGTGCCCGGTTTTGAAGCGCCGGTTACTGTTGGCTATGCCACATCCAACCGCAGCGCGGTGATCCGCATTCCCGCCTACGCCAAAACACCCAATCTGCGCCGTTTTGAACTGCGCAACCCCGACGCCACCTGCAACCCCTATTTCTGCTATGCTGCTCTGCTGATGGCAGGTTTGGACGGCGTGAAGAACAAGATCGATCCCCACGCCAACGGTTGGGGTCCTTACGATATGAACCTTTACAACCTGCCGGAAGAAGAAAAGGCAAAGTTGAAAGGTCTGCCCACCAGTTTGGAACAGGCGCTGGATGCGCTGGAAGATGATCACGATTATCTCACCGCCGGCGGCGTATTCCCCGAAGAACTTTTGAAAAACTTTATCAAGGCTAAACGGGCGGAAGTCCGGGAAATGAACGCTATTCCCCACCCCGCCGAGTTTGATAAATACTACAATCTGTAAAACCGTATAAAAATGGCAGTCCATCAATGATGGACTGCCATTTATTATCTTATTTTTTATCGTTAATATAATCCTCAAGATCGATTGACTCACCGTCACCGATGGTTACTTTGTTTTTGGAATCATCGTATACTTTTTTTGCCGCATTATACCAATTCAAAAATGCTGCTCTGGACGAAAACAAGTTCTGAAAATCGATTTTCTCATTCTCGGACAAAGCCATATACGCCTTGTAGGTCATTTCCTCTTTGGTGGTAGGTTCTGTAGACTCCGGCTGGGTCGGGTCTGTTTGACCCGGCTGGGCAGGGTCTGTAGGCTTCGGCTGGGGGTTTGTGGGCTTAGCAGGATCGCTGTTATCCGGGTTTCTCTCCCCAAAACCGCCACTTCCGCCAGAATCATCGTTAGCGCCAGAGGTGGTCCCATCTGTAGAATCGATGTCCACTGTCTCGCCGGTGGGCGCGGTTGTTCCGTCGCTGGTTTCCTGCTCCGGACCGGTGGTCTCATCGGCAGGTTTTGTCTGATCTGCGGTGTTCTGGGTCCCATCCAGTGTCTGGGCAGTAGATTCTGCAGAAGACCCGCTTCCGGGTTTTGTCTTGACACCGTTGGTCACCGCGATCACACCCACGATCAGGGCGATCGCCAACAAGCCGGCGCCGCCTAAAGTGATCCATTCTTTTTTCATAGAATTCTCCTTATGGGATTATGCCAGGCAGCCTGCCTGCTGCAGTTTTGCCAAAAAGGCATCCACATCGATCCGCGCCTGCTCAGCGGAAACATCATATTCCGCAGTAAGGGCATCGGTCAGCGCTTGGGCATCGCCGCCCTTTTCCAGCGCCTGCCACAGCAGCGCGCCGGTCTCATTTAAAGTGAGCATACCGTTAAAATCCAAACTTACCTGACCAAGGGGCATAACGACCCATGTGTCTGCCACCTGGCGCAGCACAAATCCATCTTTCAATAATTTCATTTTAATTCCTCCTCTGCGGCTTTACGCATAGTTTCATAACTTAAGTGAGCCGCCTCCGGCTCCGGTCTGTTTTCCAACTCAAAAATAGGGATCATTTTTACCAGTTTTTCCGCGTGCAAAAGCATCCGATCTAAGTTTTCCGATTCCTTAAACCGGTAGATCGTCTGGGCAAATAAGTACTGCAGCGACTCCTTCACCGGTAAGCGCCGTATCTTATTCTCTTTTGCCTGTTTCAAAAAGCAAATGCCTGCCAAAGGCACTTTCTTGTTTTGATTAATGCCGTTTTTACCGGACCAGGGCGCGCCGTAGGCGTACCATACGCCGTCGATCAAGCGCAGCGCAGGCTTATCATCGTTAAACACCTGCGCCTTTTCGCCAAATGTTTTTTGCCAAAGGCGGGTATGGGTGGATTTTCCTGCGCCGCAAAAGCCGGAAAACAAATACGCCTTGCCGTCCATCTCCACAGCAGACGCGTGGAGCATCATACCGCTATTTTTCAGCAGATGGAAGAAAAACACAGAGCCGGTATCCATATAGATCAGATCATTTCCCTTAAGACCGGGCCAGTTTTCTTCCTTGATCTGGTCCTCCCGGATCACAATATCCGGCGTTACATTTCCATCGCACAAGTATTCTTTACAACGAAGAGGCATATCTCCGATCTCCGGAATTTCCACAAAAAGGTCTGCAATTTTACAGAGCATCCCTCGCCCCTCCCGTTCCTCAAATTTATCTTTAAAAGTATACCATCTCTTACACGGTTTGTCAATGACTGCAGCGTTCCGGAATGGCGGCAAATAAAGCAAAACACCCTTGGGTAACAAGGGTGTTTTTTTTACAAGATTCCTAAATATCCGGCAGCAATGCCCAAAACGGCGGAAATGCACACGATCAAGATAGGATGCACTTTTTTGAAAGCCAAAATCAGCATACCGGCAAAAATTACCCCGCTGACATAAAAGGAAAGTTTTGTAAACACCGCAAAAGTCATACCCGCCGGGAAGAAAACCGTCATCAACACGCCCAAAATCGCGTTGGCGATCAGTCCCACCACCGCCGGTTTCAAACCGGTCATACAGCCTTTTACAATTTTGCTCTCTTTGAAGCGGTCGTAGCATTTTGCGACGATCAAAATGATGATAAAACTGGGTAAAACCACGCCCAATGTGGCACAGAACGAGCCAAGTACACTGGCTAAAGCGCTACCGCTTTGTCCGCCAACCACACTGCCCACATAGGTCGCCATATTCACGGCAAAAGGACCGGGGGTGGATTCGCTGACTGCCACAAAGTTTATCAGGGTTTCTTCCGGAATCAGTGCGCCCCAACGCAAAGCCACCTGCTCCTGGATCAGCGGAAGCATCGCATAGCCGCCGCCAAAGGTGAATGCGCCGATCATAAAGAAGGTGAAAAACAGTTCTAAAAAGTTCATTGTTTTGCCCTCCTGTCAGCCAGCAGAGATGTAACAAGACCAAACACAGCGCAGCCGATGATCACATAGAGCACATTGATATTCAAAAATGCCGTTGCCAAAAATGCGCCTGCCATCACCACATAAGACACCCAACCCTTGGGTGCTTTTTTGTACATACCCCATAGCGCCTTAAACAGCAGCGCAAGAACGCCAGCCCGGATACCCTGGAATGCATACTGCACCGCACGCAGATCCTGAAATTCCCGCAACACAAAGGAGATGGCGAGAATGATCAAAAAACTGGGCAGCACCACGCCCAAAGTAGCAAACAGCGAACCGAGAAAGCCGCAGGCACGGTAACCCACAAAGGTGGCGGAGTTGATGGCGATAGGTCCGGGAGTGGATTCTGCGATGGCGATAATTTCCAAAATATCGTCGTCGGTGACCCACTTGTTCTTTTCCACCGCCTCTTTTTGGATCAGCGGGATCATAGCATAACCGCCGCCAAAAGTAAACGCGCCGATTTTAAAAAATGTGGAAAATATTTTGAATAGTGTTGAAAATTTCTTCACTGTGTTTCCTCTTATTCTTCCACCTTGGGCAGTTTAGCAAGACCTGCTGCGATCTCCTCGTCGGTGGGGGTATAGTCGGTCATTTTGCCATCGTGGAAACGCTCATAGGCAAACATATCAAAATAGCCAGTGCCGGTGAGACCGAATACGATGGTCTTCTCTTCTCCGGTCTCCTTGCACTTCATTGCCTCGTCCAGCGCGATCTTAATGGCGTGGGAACTTTCCGGTGCAGGCAAAATTCCCTCTACCCGGGCAAATGCCTCTGCGGCAGCAAATACCTCGGTCTGCTTCACGGTGGTTGCTTCAATGATACCGTCGGCATAGAGTTGAGACAGCGTAGAGTTCATACCGTGATACCGCAGACCGCCGGCGTGGGTGGATGCGGGGATATAGCCGCTGCCCAGTGTATACATCTTGTTCAGCGGGCAGACCATACCAGTGTCGCAATAATCGTATGCATACTTGCCTCTTGTGAAACTGGGGCAGGATTCCGGCTCTACGGCGATGATGCGATAGTCCGACTCGCCCCGGATCTTTTCGCCCACGAAAGGCGCGATCAAACCGCCCAGGTTAGAGCCGCCGCCGGCGCAGCCGATGATCACATCGGGCTTAATGTTATATTTATCCAACGCCGTCTTGGTTTCCAAGCCGATAACCGTTTGATGAAGCATAACCTGATTCAGCACACTGCCAAGCACATAGCGATAGCCGGGCGTGTTGGTAGCAACCTCTACCGCCTCAGAAATGGCGCAGCCCAAACTTCCGGTCGTACCGGGGTGCTCTGCCAGAATCTTTCTGCCCACTGCCGTATCCATAGACGGAGACGGGGTAACAGATGCGCCGTAGGTGCGCATTACTTCCCGGCGGAAGGGTTTTTGCTCATAGGAAACTTTCACCATATAGACCTTGCAGTCCAGCCCAAAATAAGAGCAAGCCATAGAAAGGGCTGTGCCCCACTGACCAGCGCCGGTCTCGGTGGTAACACCGGTAAGCCCTTGCTTTTTGGCATAGTACGCCTGGGCAATGGCGGAGTTTAACTTGTGAGAACCGGAGGTGTTGTTGCCCTCGAATTTATAATAGATCTTTGCCGGTGTCTGAAGTTTTTCCTCCAGGCAGTAGGCGCGGATCAAGGGAGAAGGACGGTACATCTTATAGAAATTCCGAATGTCCTCCGGGATCTCGAAATAAGCGGTTGTATCATCCAACTCCTGGCAGATCAGTTCATCGCAAAATACACCGGACAAATCTTCCGCCGTCATCGGCTTATGGGTCTCGGGATTCAGCAAAGGCGCCGGTTTGTTGACCATATCTGCCCGAAGGTTATACCACATTTTGGGCATCTCATCTTCGTTTAAATAAATTTTGTAGGGGATCTGTTGATTGGACATAGTGTATTCTCCTTTCTGAGATATGGGACAAAGAAAAATCCTGTCCCGTAGCATTTTCTGCTGGGACAGGATGAAATATCCTGCGGTGCCACCCGGCTTGACGCATTTTGCGCCCACTTTACGCATACTACCATATGCTGACCTTTTCTAACGGAGGGTCTCTCCGGCGCACATACTCCCCTAAGGTTTCTGCTTGCCCTCGGAAGTCCATTGGGTCTTTGGCTTTTACCGCGTTCCCACCCTCCGCGGCTCTCTGAAAAAAGTGGCAAAGACTTACTCACTCTTCCTCAACGGTTTTTATCATTATATGCCTTAATTGGGTTGGTGTCAAGAGCCGATTTACCGCTGGGCGATCGCCTCTACCTCTACCAACACATTTTTGGGCAGCGTCTTTACCGCCACGCAGGAGCGGGCAGGCTTTCCGGTAAAATACTTTGCGTATACTTCGTTAAAAGCGGCAAAATCATCCATAGAACTTAAAAAGCAAGTGGTTTTGATCACCTGCGCCAAAGAAGATCCCGCTGCGACCAGCACCGCCTCCAGATTTTTGCACACCTGCTCGGTCTGCTCTGTAATGGTGGCAGCAACCACCTGACCGGTGACGGGATCAATAGCGATCTGTCCGGAGGTGAACACCAGAGAACCGGCGCAAACGCCCTGGGAATAGGGGCCAATGGCCTGGGGTGCATTGGGTGTATAAACTGTATCCATCGCATATTACTCCTGTATATTTTGTGTATATATTCATAATATCAGCGGATTTATACGGTGTCAAGAGAATTATAATACATTATATTTGCGCAAAGTGTATAAAAATATTTGTCCCGTCCCGGAACGGTGTATATCTTTTGTCTAATTCTTGTATATTTATACAAAATCTATTGACATTTGTGAATATAGGTGTATAATACAAAGCACGACAACGAATATTTGCTTTGGAGGCATACTATTATGAATAAAGAAAACATCAAAAAAGTCGTTCTCGCCTACTCCGGCGGCCTGGATACATCCATCATTATCCCCTGGCTGAAAGAGAACTATAACAATTGCGAAGTTATCGCCGTTTCCGGCAATGTGGGTCAGGCTGACGAACTGGAAGGGCTGGAAGAAAAGGCGCTGAAAACCGGCGCATCCAAACTCTATGTGCTGGATCTCACCGACGAATATGTGGATGACTACATTATCCCCTGTTTGAAAGCCGGAGCGGTTTATGAAGAATATCTGCTGGGTACCAGCCACGCCCGCCCCTGCATCGCCAAGGGTCTTGTGGAGATCGCCCTGCAGGAAGGCGCAGATGCCATCTGCCACGGCTGTACCGGCAAGGGTAATGACCAAGTTCGTTTCGAACTGGCTGTGAAGCATTTCGCGCCCAATATGCCCATTATCGCCCCCTGGCGTGAGTGGGACATCAAGTCCCGGGAAGAGGAGATCGAATACGCCGAATCCCACAATATCCCCCTGAAGATCAACCGGGAGACCAACTACTCCAAAGACAAGAACCTGTGGCACTTGAGCCACGAAGGTTTGGATTTGGAAGACACCGGCAACGAGCCTCAGTACGAAAAACCCGGTTTCCTGGAAATGGGTGTCTCCCCCATTCAGGCGCCTGACGTTCCTACATACATCACCCTGGATTTTGAAAAGGGTGTGCCCGTCGCTCTGGACGGCGAAAAGATGAGCGCTAAGAACATCATCCTCAAACTCAACGAGATCGGCGGCGCTAACGGCATCGGTCTTTTGGACATTGTGGAAAACCGGCTGGTTGGTATGAAGTGCCGCGGCGTATATGAGACCCCCGGCGGCTCTATCCTTTACAAGGCACACTCCGTTTTAGAGAGCATCTGCCTGGACAAGATGACCATGCACGAAAAGCAAAAATTGGGCATCACTTACGCAGAACTGGTCTACAATGGTCAGTGGTTTACCCCCCTGCGGGAGGCTTTGGCTGCTTTTGTTGACAAGACCCAGGAGACTGTCACCGGTAAGGTGCGGCTGAAACTCTATAAGGGCAATATGATCAATGCAGGCGTATGGAGCGACTACTCTCTCTACTCTGAGGAGATCGCTACCTTCGGTGAAAGCGACTACAACCAGGCAGATTCCGCCGGTTTTATCAACCTCTTTGGCTTGCCTATCAAAGTCAAGGCTATGGTTGACGGCAAAAAATAATTCCATCTGTACGGGCGGCTGATAGCCGCCCCTACATTTATAAGGAGAAACATTATGGCGAAAATGTGGGCAGGAAGAACAGACGGCGTAACGGAAAAAATCGCAGATGATTTTAATTCTTCCATTCATTTCGATTGCAGAATGTATAAGCAGGATATTACCGGCAGTATGGCACACGCGGCAATGCTGGCGGCAAAAAACATTATCTCCCAAGCAGATGCAGATCAGTTGATCGCCGGTCTTGAAGGCATTCTTGCAGACTTGGAAAGCGGCAACCTAACATTCGATATGGAATGCGAAGATATTCATATGTTTGTAGAACAGGTGCTGACTCAGCGCTTAGGCGATGTGGGTAAAAAACTCCATACCGCCCGCTCCCGGAACGACCAGGTTGCCCTGGACATCCGGATGTATCTGCGCAATGAGATCGATGAGATCACCGCGCTGACAAAATCCCTGGTAACCGCCGTTACCGACAAGGCAGAGCAGTATGCTGAGACTATTATGCCCGGCTACACCCATCTGCAACGGGCGCAGCCTATCACTTTCGGTCATCATTTGATGGCGTATGCCATGATGCTGCTGCGGGATCTGGAGCGGCTTGCCGACTGCCGGAAACGGATGAATCTCTCCCCCATCGGTTGCTGTGCCTTAGCAGGCACTACCTATGATACTGACCGCCGCTTTGAAGCAGAAGAATTAGGGTTTGACGGTATCTGTTTGAACTCATTGGACGGTGTTTCTGACCGGGATTTCTGCGTAGAACTGATGAGCGCGCTTTCCCTTTTGATGATGCATCTTTCCCGGTTTTCCGAAGAAATTATTCTCTGGTCCAGTTGGGAGTTTAAATTCGTGGAACTGTCCGATGCCTATACCACCGGCTCTTCCATTATGCCTCAGAAAAAGAATCCGGATATGGCAGAACTGGTCAGAGGCAAGACCGGCAGAGTGTACGGCGATCTCATGGCGCTGCTGCCTACCCTGAAAGGTCTGCCCCTTGCTTATAACAAAGATATGCAAGAGGACAAAGAGAGTGTATTCGATGCCTGCGACACCGTCAAAATGTGCCTGCAGGTGTTCACCGGTATGATCGCCACTATGAAAGCGATCCCGGAAAATATGCTGCTGGCTGCCCAAAAGGGTTTTATCAACGCCACAGATCTTGCGGATTATTTGGTAAAAAAGGGACTGCCCTTCCGCAGCGCATATAAAATTTCCGGTCAACTGGTAGCGCTGTGTATTCAGCAGAACACCGTGCTGGAAAATCTGCCGCTGGAAACCTACAAGTCTTACTGCGATCTGTTTGAAAACGATCTGTATAACGACATTGACTTGAAAACCTGCGTGGAAAAGCGGATCAGCGAAGGCGGCACTTCCGCCGCATCTGTTATGGCGCAGATCACCTATGTGAAAGAGAGACTGGCTTAATATGTATACCTTTACGAATAAATCGTTTTTAAAACTACTGGATCTGACCCCGGAAGAAATCGGTCAGTTGTTGGAACTGTCCGCCAAACTGAAGGCCGAGAAAAAAGCAGGCATTCCCCACAAACTTTGTCAGGGCAAAAGCATTGTTTTGCTTTTTGAAAAAGACTCCACCCGTACCCGCTGCGCATTTGAAGTTGCCGGTGCGGATCTGGGTATGCATGTAACTTATTTAGGTCCCACCGGTTCCCAAATGGGCAAAAAGGAATCCATCGCCGACACCGCCCGTGTTTTGGGCAGAATGTATGACGGCATCGAATATCGGGGTCACGGGCAGCAGATCGTGGAAGATCTTGCCAAATACGCCGGTGTTCCCGTTTGGAACGGTTTGACCAACGAATTCCACCCCACCCAAATACTGGCGGATTTTCTCACCATTCAGGAACATTTCGGCAGTTTAAAGGGCAAAAAATTGGTATTTATGGGCGATGCCGGCTATAATATGGGTAATTCCCTTATGGTAGGCTGCGCCAAAATGGGTATGCACTTTGTTGCCTGCGCACCGGAAGATTATTTCCCCAGCAAAGAATTGCGGGAAACCTGCCAAAAGATCGCCGACCAGACCGGCGCAAAACTAGAGTTCATTACTGACCCCAACGAGGCAGTGAAAAACGCCGATGTTATCTACACCGACGTTTGGGTCTCTATGGGCGAATCCGATCTGGTTTGGGGTTACCGTATCCGTGAGTTAGTGCCCTACCGGGTCACTATGGAACTGATGGAAAAAGCAGGTCCGCAATGCAAGTTTATGCACTGCCTGCCCGCATTCCACGATCTGAATACCACAATCGGCAAGGAGATGTTCCAGAAGTTCGGCGTAGAATGTATGGAAGTCACCGACGAGGTGTTTGAAAGTGACCGTTCCATCGTCTTTGACGAAGCGGAAAACCGGATGCACACCATCAAGGCAGTTATGGCCGCCACCTTAGCATAAAAAAGGACGCCCGGTAAGGGCGTGTTTTTTTTGCCTTAAAAACCTTCTTCACGCCGCTGTTTGCGCATCTGCTTTCGCTTTTGGGCGGCCTCTTGTTCCCTTTTTTGTTCTTCTGTCTCGATCTGCAGAGTGGGAACTTCTTTGGGCTGACCCTTGCAGTCAATGCATACCATATCGATATACGCCCGGTTGATCATCTCCCGGTTGCCATCCTTCCCTTCCCGGTAAGTGTCCACGCGGATCTCCATAGAGGAACGACCCACACTTGTGACCATACCTCGCAGAACGACCAGATCGCCCGTATAGGCAGGGCCTTTGAACTGCAAATTGTCAATTGCCGCAGTGGTCACGGTGTCGCCGCAATGGCGCATTGCCACAATACCCGCCAATTCATCGATCCATTTCAGAAGTTGTCCGCCAAAGAGTCTGCCGTAGTGATTGATATGGGCAGGACAAACCAGATATTGTTGCTCTGTTAAGGAATCTTCCACACGTTTGATTTGTCTCATAACAACGCTTCCTTTCCCGCCAAATTTATTTCTGCCTATATGATACCAGACCTACAGCATTTTAGCAATGATTTTCTCACCAACTGTTCGTCCGACCGGCATATAAAAATGGGATACCCCAACGGGGTATCCCATTTTTTTGCATATACTACACAATTTGATACAATGCAACGCTAAACACCGGTGCGTTGCATTTTCAGAATTGCGTTGCATTTTTGACGCAAGGGAGGCCGTGGCTTACAGCAAAAGTTTTTCAAGACTTTCTCTGCCTGCCTTACCCACACCAATTTTCCAAATTTCGTTACCGGTTGCTTTTTCATATATATGTATGATCGATCCGTATAGTTCAGGAGATCTTGCACAATAAGTTGTATCAAAGTAGTATTCGTAATCGTTCCAGTTGCGGAAGTTGTGGAGATCGTAGGAATTTATATCGCAACAAATAAACCCACGGAGGATCTCGTCATTTTCTAAGATGTGATCATAGGAGGCGCCCAGCAGAAGCATTTTGAAAGCCCACACACATTCGTAATTCCAAATAGGATCATTCTGGGGATCACCACAATCCACATAGTAGAAATCTGTCATTGCGTGATACCAAAATTCAGCAAAACTCTCTGCAGATAATCCGCGATCCAGCAGTAGTTTTAAGGCACCAATTGCGTTTTCGTTCATTACAAATGCATATTCCCACAACGGATGTAAGCTGTTTGATCTGTCATACGGAATTCTCGGTTTGTCAATATTCATTCCATACTTCAAAAACAATTCTGTTAATTGTGGCAATTCAACACTATTGTAGTCTTGTGAGCCCATCACAATATCACCATAAACGTGGTCTAGCAAAGACCATCCGAACAATTCAGTGCCACCCAGCGGATCTGCGCCCAGTTTCAGCAGTTCTTCCACTGCGGCGAAATCAATATGTTCTTTTGCACATTCTTCAAACAATTTCTTATTCAATTGAATTTCCTCAGGCGTATAGGTTCTTTCGTATTTTTGCGTTTCCTCACGCTCATAATCGTTTGAGTATTGGTATTCACTCATGGTAATCACCCCTTTCTATGGAATTACTATATCGCAGAAAGTGTCCAATAAACAAGCACAATTAAAAATAATAACTGACCCTTAATGACATGATTGTATCAATATGGGCCGGTTATGTGTATTTGGACTCACTTAATAATACATAGGTGCAAATTCAACGATATGGGTGCAATGCCTCATACAGCATCTACATAGATTGACACTCCTCCGTCCAGTTGTGCGCGAATCCGTGGCGCAAGCCTATCTATGTATGCAGTTGGTCTATCCCCGGTAACAAGTCGGAGGCCAAGCGGTCTTAGGAAGACAACTCTGCCTTTCA